>JAZDIG010000383.1:0-7275 GCA_043805105.1 Candidatus Glassiibacteriota bacterium
ACCGGCTACGCCGGCCGGGACGTGCGCGTGGCCCAGGGCGGCAGCACCGTGCTGGCCCTGGCCGCCGACGGCAACATCAGCGAGGGCGACTGGCTGGCCAGCGACGCCGACGGCAAAGTCACCACCGCCGGGGCTGCGGCCCAGGGCACTGCCCAGCATTTCGTCGGCTACGCCCTGCGCGACTCCGCCGCCGAGGACCAGTTGATCCCGGTGGTCGTCTGGCCGGCCCGGGTGGACAATCCGGCCGCAAGTTGAGGGAGCCGAAGTATATAATCTAATATATGACGTGAACGATTGACGTACCGGCAACCAGGAGATCCAGATGAGTGACAGATATTCCACGCAGAACCTCAACCGCACCCTGACCCAGTTCGCCGTGGAGAACATGGGCGCCGGCGGCCCGTTCGTGGCCGACCGGATTGCCCCGGTGGTGCACGTGCCCACCTCCACGGGTAAATACTACAAGTTTTCCAACCTCGAGTCGATCCGGGACGACTACGATGCCCTGCGGGCTCCCAAGAGCGAATCCAACGAAATCAGCCGCAGCTACAGCTCGGACACCTATTCCTGCCGGCAGTACGGGCTGCGGGAACTGATCGCCGACGAGGAGATGGACAACGCCGACCGCGCCGTGATCGACCCCGAGCGGGATGCGATCGCGCTCATTACCCGCAAGCTCAAGCTGCCCATCGAGCGCAGGGTGATCGCTATGCTGATGAGTACCCAGGTGATCACCAACAACGCCGCCGCAGCCGCGGCCTGGAACGCCGAAAGCGGGGTGGACATCGAGGGCGACGTAGACGCCGCCAAGCTCAGTGTCCGCAAAAAGGCCGGCATGGAGCCCAACACCATCGTGATCCCGCCCCACATCGCCGCCGCGGCCAAAAAGGACAGTGAGATCCGCGACCTGGTCAAGTACACCGACAGCACGCTGCTGGTCAACGGCGAGCTGCCGCCGATGCTGTTCGGCCTGGAGGTGGTCATTCCCACCGTCCTGCTGGACACCGCCGCTCCCGGCGTCGCCGCCCCGGGCCTCGAGTTCGCCTGGCAGGACGACGCCGTGCTGGTCTGCTACGTGGAGCGGGAAGCCCCCAGCAAGCGCTCGCTCTCCCTGGCCTACCAGTTCCGCCGGCCGATTGCCGGCAACCTGGACGTGGCCGCCTACCGTTACCGCGACGAGGCCCGTCACGCCACGGTGGTCGAGGGCCTGGTGGAACAGACCGAGGAAGTGGTCTGCGCCGACTGCGGCTTCCTGATTACCGGAGCCTACGCCTGATCCGGAGGTAATGTATGAAAGTTAAAATACTGAAAACCTGGATCGTCCGCGGCAGGCTGATCGAACCCGGTACCGTGATCGACCTGCCGCCGGAAACCGCGGCGGCCGGCATCAGCCGGGAACTCTGCCGCCGGACCGGGCGCGCCGCCGACACCGGCGGCCGCGACAAGCCGGAAAAGCCCGGCGACGGGGAAGGAGAGTGAGCGGTGGCATATTCCACGCTGACCGACCTGACCCGCTGGATCGAGGAGACCGAGCTGGTGCGCCTCTGCAGCTCGGACCCGGCCGCGGACATCGACAGCGACGAAGTGGCGGAAGTGGCGGCGGAGGCCATCGCGAGCGCCGACTCGCAGATCGACGGCTACCTGCTGGGACGCTGGCCGGCTTTACGCGGCTACCTCCCGGTCCCGGCCGAAATCAACCGGATCAGCTCCCTGCTGGCCCTCTACAACCTCTACCTCAGGCGCCGGTCGGTCACCGAACAATGGCAGGCCGCCCACGATGAGTGCAGCGCCAGGCTGAAGGCCGCAGCGGAGGGGTACGTGAACCTGGGCCTCACCGAGGCGGGCGATACGGCTGATTCAGCGCGCCCGGCCTACCGTACCGATGCTGATGAAGACGACCGTAAGATCACCGACCAGGCCCTGGACCGTCTCTGAAGAAGTCTCCCGGTGCCTGGAGTAAGCAGGCGGCGGCCGAAAAGCGGTGCGCAAGCGCCGGCGGGGATCATCTGAGTGCGGAGCTTTCGCCGGAGTGGCGACGGTGCGGACCGACGGCCGCCGCCTGCTGATAAAAATTGTATATCAAGCTGGAGGTTTTCTTTGGCAGCCACGATCAAGACCATTTCCGATGCCCTCATCTCGAGGCTGGCCTCCTCCGTGACCGGCCTCGACTCCGCTCGGGTGGCCGCCTTCAGCGGCTCCCTCGAGGAGCTGGCCCAGGCGGGCCGTAACCTGCCGTTTGCCGGCGTGTCGCTCAGCGAAGCGCGCTACGGCTCCCTCAACACCGACAACAGCCTGGCCGAGGAACACCTGACTTTCCGGATCACCGTCCTGGCCGAGGACTTCCGCGGCCGACGCTACAGCCTGGAGAACACCTACGGCCTGGTGGACGGGATCCGGGACGCCCTGCTGGGAGAAACCTTGGGCCTTGCCGGGATTGCGCCTTTCAGTATAAAAAATTGCATTAAAAGCCGCGATTACGAAAAAGAGGGCCTGACGGTCTACGAGGTCGAGGTGGCCACCTGGCGGGTCGTGCAGCAGACCTGACCGGCCAACAGTCCGGCCTTTTCGCCAAACGTGAGAAAAGAGGTAAGCTATGTCTCCAGTCAACAGGGTTTCGAGCCGGGTCGCCTGGTCGGTAAAGAGACAGGCCGCGTTCGGCTCGCCGCTGGCCGGCGCCGACCTGACCCGCTTCGTCAGGCTGGCCGACCCGCTCGTGATCGACGAGTCCGCCGAACACTGGACTGACCGCGGCACGGTCGGCGCCGGCCACGAATGGCCCACCCAGCGCGGCCGCCTGCGCCAGTACGTGCGCTTTGAAATTCCGGTCCAGCCGCTGCCGGTCGACTTCATCGGCTACCTGCTGGCCCTCTGCTTCTCTTCGGACAGCTCCCAGACCCTCGCCGGCGGAGCCTACCAGCACAGCACGGGCTTTCCGGCCCTCGCCGACCGGCCCGAGGCCTGGGTGACCACTTTCGCCGTTCACGAGGACGGCGCAGACTACTACATCCAGGATGCCGCCTGCACCCGGGTCACTCTCCGCGGCCAGGGCACCGACCGCCTGCAGGCCGGAGCCAGTTTCGTCGCCTCCAGGATCGGCGGCACGCTGGCCGGTTACAATTGGCCGGCCGCCGAGACCCTGCGTTACCTCTATAACTACGCCGGCGCCTTCAGTCTCGCCGGCGACGCCGGCCGCAGGAGCCAGTTGCGCGGCTTCGAGATGACGCTGGAGTCGGGGATCAATACCGACCTGGCCTGGCGCCGGGCGGCCAGCGAGGCCGAGCGTATCTACCCCGCGGCCTGGCCTTTCACCCCGGAGCGCAGCCTGAGCCTGTCACTGTCGCTGCTGGCGGAAACCGGCGACCTCGCCGACTTCCGGACCGCCCAGCAGGAGGCGGCCCAGAGCGCGGTCGTCCTTTCCTGCCTTGGTGAAAAGATCGCCGGCACGGACCCCGATGATTACGACGAGATCGAGCTGACACTGCCCAAGGCGGTTTTCAGCCGCCTGGACTACGCCTACGAGGATGGCCTGCTGAACATTGACCTGGACGTCGAGGCGGGATACGATTCCGCCACCGGCGGCCCGCTGTCGGTGAATACGGTGGAGGGAAAAGTGGCCGTGTACTTCCCGGAGACCTGACCCGGAACAGACCGGCCTGGAATGTAATTATATATACAAAATATTATACATAATTTTTTGAGGAGGTCGTTCATGGCGACTGCGAAGCTTTTCCCGCTGGCAGTGACCGGCGCCGAGGTCAGTGTCGAGTTCAGGGTGCGGGCCCTCGGCGAAACCTACCGCCTGGTCCACGTTTTCCGCGAACCCACGGTGGAGGACCGCCGGGCCTACTGGGGCTGGCTTAGCCGCCGCGGGGAGAACGCCGCCGGCGACCCGGCCGCCGACTACCTGGCCGCCAATGAAACCCTCTACGACTCCTGTATCCTGCGCGTCGAAGGCTACGATTTCACCCGCACCGCCGGCCAAGAACAGGACCGGCCCTGGAAGAAGGCGGTCCCGTTCGAGCACAAGCTGTGGGCGGTGGAAAAGCTCCTGGAGCGGGCGGGCGTGCTGAGCGAGGAAGAGGCAAAAAACTGAGGCGGGACATCCGCGAGCGCCTCGGCCGGCCGGATGTCCCAATCAGACCGCCCGCCTGTCCCGGCCCGGACTGTTGCGGCTGTCTGGCTCAGGGTCCCGACCCCTGCCGGGGCTGCCCGGACCGGCCACAGACCGCTTCCGGGCTTTGGCCGGCCGCATACGCCGCCTTCCTCGCCGACTACGTCGAATCCTTCCGGCCGCAGCCGGAGGCTTTCCGCTGGCGGGACTATGAAATCTACTGCGTATTCCGGCAGGCCCGGGACGAATTTCTGGCCGAACAGGAAAAGAAATTCTGGAAGGAAAGGAAAAACAGAAAATGCCGATGAGTGAAAAGTCCGGCCCGAGCCCGAGTGTCTCGCGTTCATTTGCCGTCGGGGAAAGCCCTTTCCGCACGGCGAGGCGCGTCCTGGAGTCCATCGATAATATCGGCCGCATGCTGGAGCGGCTTTCCAGCGGCCTCAGTGCACCGGGCAGATTGTCCGGAAGAAGCCTTGCCGGCCTGCTCGGCGGAGAAAACCCGGCCTACCGGCCTGCCCGCCTCGACCTTTTTGGCGGCAGCGACCTTGGTCAGGCGGCCACCTCCAGTTTCGACCGGATTGAGAAGCGCTACCGGGACTGGCTGGAAACCGCCCGGGGCGGCAACCTCGAGCTGTTCGGCAGCTTCGCGCGGCTGTTTGAGATGATCGCCGAGAGGTCGGGCCGGGCCTTCGAGGCGGCCGGCGGCGGGTTCGCCATCATGCAGGAGAAACTGTACCCGGGCCTGGCCGAATACGCCGGCGGCCTGAGTGCTCTCACCGGCGCGGCCGGCAGGGCCTTCCAGGCCCTGCGCGCCATGAACCCGATAGCGGCCATGATCGCCAGCTCGGCCCTCTCCCTGCTCGGCTCCTTCTTCAACCGGCGCCAGGCCGCGGCCGCGCCGGCGAGCAGCGTGATGGCCTATGCCGGCTCGGGCACGGCCTCAGTCGGAGCTTCCGCCGCCGGCGGCTGGACCGGCCCCCAGGTGGTGAACGTCTACATCGATGGCATCCGGGTCGGCGGCGAATACGAAATGGACCGCACCCTGGGCCGCGCCGGCGTGGACCGTCAGCTCCGGGACCGGATCCGCGAGCTGGTCCGTACCGGGGCCAATCCGGCGGGGTCCCGCTGAAGTTTGGCGGAAGGACCGGGCGGCCTTTCCCGGCCCACTCCCATATTGACCTCAGCAAAAGTGCAGCTGAACTGCGGGATTTCTGTCTGGGAGATACCGCTTAGGAAAGGATTGAACCATGGCGGAATACCCTCACCTGCTGGCGAAAAATTTCCTCGAAGAGGCAACCGTCTCGGGCTCCGGCTTCGCCGAACACTTAATATACAAACTGGAATACATGGCCGACCTCTCCCGCCTGAGCAAATGGGAGGGAAGCTCCGCCTCCGCCCAGCAGCGGATCATCTGGTCGTTTACCGCCGGCCCCCGCACCGTGGACACTTTCGTTTTCGACCGTAACTTCGACCTCACCGGCTCGTCCCCGGCTGTGACCCTGCAGCACGCCGACAGCCCGGCCGGCCCCTGGGCCACCGCGCAGAAAGCAGGCGGCGGCGATCTGATCCTCTCCTCCCCGGACAGCTCGAAAATCTACTGGCAGCCGCTCGCGCCGGTCACGAAAGGCCACTGGTCGTTGCTGTTGAGCGGCCTCTCCGGCATGCAGCGTCCGCCCTCGCTCTTCAACGTCTGGCTGGGGGAGCGGATTGAGCTGACTTTCGGCCCCTCCGGCGAGTTCGACCCTTACGAGGAGGAAGTGGTGGGCGAGCCGGTCCACGGGGCCTCCGGCGGTTTCCAGTGGACTCAGCGCTTCCGCCGGCGCGTGCTGCGCGCCTCCTTCGAAAACCTTACCGACAGCCAGTTCGCTCTTCTGGCCCGCTGGTGGAGCGAAGCGGCCCGGGAAGGTAAAAACTGGTGGTGGCTCACCTTTCCGGCCTCCGAGCCGGGGGATGCCCTGTACCTCAACTGCGAGGGCCTGCCGCGGCGCTTCGCCTTCACCAGCACCGTGCGCCGCGGCACGCTCGAGGCCCGGGAGGTGCTCTGATGGCCCTGCAGCCGACAGATAAATGGACCGAGGCGGCGGTCGCAGGCACCGCCGAACCATTGCTCCTGTTCGAATTCCGGCCTACGGTGGCCTACGCCGAGCTGAACTGCCGCGCCGACTGGTCGAAGGCCGAGGGGAGCCATACGCTGGACACGGCTCACCCTTCGGACGAGCTGAGGCTGAGGCGTAACCGGGAAGTCGCCTGCCCCCAGATGCAGGCCGAACAAACCCGCGTCTTCCATCCCACCCTCTACCGCCAGTATTTCGGCAGCGGCCGCGTGCTGACCAACGCTCCCCGGGCCACCCTCGTGCAGACCCTCAAGGTCGGCCGCTCCTTCAAGCTCAGCAAGCTCTACCTGGGCCTGCGCAACGAGGCCGAACAGACCGAACAGCTCTATCAGGGCCGCCTGCGGGTCAAGCTGCTGCGGGGGCTGATCGAAACCCCGGCCGGCGGCGGGGACCCGGCCGAAAGCGAAAGCCACGTCCAGGACCTCCTGGGCCGGGCCACCGAGCTCGCCTCGAAAGTGCTCAACTTCAGCCTGGAGGAGCCGGCCGAACGGGTGGTGGACAAGGACGGCTCCTGGCTGGCCCTCGATTTCAGCCGCGATAACGTCTGGGTGCCCGGCGGCGATGAGCCGCTGGCGATCGTCCTCGAACCCGAAAACTTCACCCAGCTCGCCACCCTCAAGGCCATGGGTAGCTCCTCCGCCGGCCGCTTCTCCCGCGGCAGCCTCTACCTGGTGGACCCGGAAACCGGCGCCTATTTCGTTCAGGACGGCGACATCTCCTTCAAGTTCATCGTCGATGGCTATGCCGCCTCCGGCGGAGATAACTGGCTGCTGGACCTGGGCCAGGCCCCGCCTCCGGACGCCGAGGGAGAGCTGCAGTTGCGCTACTGCGAGCCGGCCGGCACTCGCGTCGAATTCCAGATGCTGGAAGCGGACAATCCCCAGGAGCTGGAGCTGCGCGGCCCCCTGCGCACGGTCTCCGACGGCTCCAAAGTCACCAGGCGCTTCGTCAGGATCAGGGTCACGCTCTATTCCGACCCGTCCGGAGCCGACACCCCGCGGGTCTTTTCGATCCGGGTCGCCTTCCGCCGGAAAATCCGCTGGCTGATGG
>JAZDIG010000384.1:0-24722 GCA_043805105.1 Candidatus Glassiibacteriota bacterium
CCAGGGATTGAGCACCAGGGGCTTTTCACAGATTGCCTGGGCGCCGACTCTCAGGGCAAAGCGGATGTGGGCATCGTGCAGGTGGTTGGGCGAACAGATACTCACGTAATGCACCCGGTCCTCTTCCGGGCCCCGGCGCAGTTTCTCCACGTGCCGGTCGAACCGCTCGAATTCAGTGAAAAAGCTCACGTCCTCGGAGTAGCTGTCCAGGATTCCCACCGAATCGTGGGGGTCCACCGCGGCAACCAGACGGTTGCCCGTTTCCCGGATCGCCTTGAGGTGCCGGGGGGCGATGTAGCCGGCCACGCCAGCCAGAGCGAAGTTTTTCTGCATTGAATTACCGGCTTCCTGGTGTTCCCGGGTGGTTCCGGCCATGACTTACGCTGGAATTACCCGAATAAATGGCTGTCTTTCGCCGGCGAATCTGCGCCGATTCAGACAGACCCTGTCGTTACATCATTTTTATTTCGCAAATGACGTGCCATCTTCAGCCCGAATGACAGCCCGCGACCTGCCGTGAAACCATTCCGGGGCTGGATACGCCCTCAAATCGAGTCATCGGCTTACCTTGACCATATTGCGCAGTCGGAATGGCATTATTATTGCTTCCATATAGGAATATCTATTATTGAAATATAGCAGAAAGGCATGCAATAAGGTAAAGATGGCGGTATCCTTCCCAAGCAGGGAATGAGCCGCCTGAATCTCAGTAAGGAAACCCGCCGGGGAAGAAGTTACCACGGTCTGCACCCGGAGGTCAATACCTGAGTATGAATTACGATGACCATAGAGCGTCCTCGGGCAAAGGGTCTCGTAGAATGTTTTGAAAGACGTATTTTGCCTCTTTTTAAGCGCAGGACTAAGGTTGAAGTATCTCCTTTCTACTTAAGCAGAAAGACGGCCTGATGGGAAAAAGCTGGTCAGACAAGCTTAGATTCATTGGACAAAAGTTTTCCGGTTATATTTTTATTTTGTCTGTTATCCTGGTTCTGCTCTCACGGCTGCCCTTTCTCAGCGCAGGCTACGGGATAGACCCTGACGCCTGGAGAGTAGCCAAAGCCGCCCGTAAGATAGCCTTGACCGGAGAATACTCGCCCAGCCGGTTTCCCGGATATCCAATTCAGGAGATAATCAGCTCGTGGTTCTGGGAGGGAGGCCCCCGGGCGCTTAACGGAGCCACCGCCTTATTCAGCGTACTGGGTTTTATCTTTTTTGCCCTGATCCTGAAAAAAATGGGGAGCCGTGACTTTCTGGCGGCGGCGATAGCTCTTTTCCTTACCCCGGTGATTTATCTGAACAGCGCGGTCTCCATGGACTATGTCTGGGCGCTTACCTTTATTTTGGGAGCCTTATATTTCATCCTGCAGGATATGCCCCTGGCCGCCGGAATGTTCATGGGTCTGGCCGCGGGCTCGAGGCTGACTTCACTGGCCATGATTCTGCCTCTGGCGAATCTGCTGGCAAAAGGGGAAAGAAGAAAGGCAGCAGGATCGATTTTCCTTTTCCTGGGAGTTTCCGTTCTGGTCGGGATGTTGTGCTATCTCCCGGTGTATTCCAGATATGGGATGCAATTTTTATCCTTTGTCGAGGGTCAATATCCTTCTCTTTCCTATATTTTATTGATCAGCGGGATCGAGATCTGGACTTTGCCGGGATGTCTGGTTCTGGCCTTGGCGCTGTTCAGCCGGATAATTTTTACGCCGCGAGAGACATCCATTCCGGAAACCGTCGGCAAAAGAGAAATTTTTTCCTTTGCACTGGCTGTTCTTCTTGAAACAGTAATTTTTCTCAGGCTGCCTTATGAAGCGGGTTACCTTATCCCTGCCCTGCCTTTTGTTTTTCTTCTCCTGGCAAGATTTCTCGACCGCAGGATTTTTCTTATTTTCTGCACGGCGATAATGGTTTTTTCCCTCGCGTTCACAGTCGGGCGCTCCGGGCTGCAGAAAGGCGCTATTTGGCGCAACAATGCCCTGAGAAAGTCGGATATGGCCTATGTCGAGAAGATTTCAAAGCGGGCATTGGACCTCTCCGGGAAAAATATCGTGGTCTCCGGAGCCTGGGTAAATTACCTGGAAGTGCTGGTGCCCTGGGAAAGGAGAGATAGTCTGAATTATACGAGAAATATCGATAACGCTATGGTGAAAAAATTTACCGAGGAGGGCTTCCGGATTTATTATCTACCTGAAGAGAAAAATTCTCTGGAGATGAGCCTGAATCCGGACAGTTTAGGCTTAAAACCCCTTTTGCAATAAACGAACTGCCTCGAGGTATCATAGTAAAGAGGTAGGGGCGGGATTGAAATCCGCCATTACGTCTGACCCGAGGGCAATCTACTAAGTGAATTCCAGGGAAAAAAATTTATTCTCGTTTTTATTTTGTGTTAAATTGTTCTGACAGTGAGCTATCGCGATTTACTGCGGTATGGCAGACCGGACGATGGCGGGGAATCCAGGAGGAAAGAATATACCGGCCGCGGGAGCGGACCGCTTTATCGAGCCGCGCCGGATCGGGAACTCGGCTGGCCGGATAATAAACGTTTCAGGTAGGGCAGGATCAGACTGATGACGCAGCGTAGAAAAATATGTGTCGTGACCGACAGCCGGGCGGAGTACGGCTTGCTTTACTGGCTGATGAAGGAGATTCAGGTTGACACTCAGCTGCAGCTTCAGCTGATAGTCACCGGAGCGCACCTTTCCCCGGAGTTCGGGCTTACGGTCAGAGAAATAGAGAAGGATGGTTTTCAAATAGACGAGAGAGTGGAGACGGTGTTGTCGGGAGATACGCCCACCGCTATCGCGCGATCCATGGGTCTGGCCACGATCGGGATAGCGGATGCTCTGGCGCGGCTCAATCCCGATCTTCTGCTTATTCTCGGGGACAGGTTTGAAATTCTGGCGGCAGCGCAGGCGGCGCTCATTTCCCGGGTGCCGGTGGCTCACCTTCACGGCGGGGAAGCGACCGAGGGTCTGATCGACGAGGGTATCAGGCATGCGGTCACCAAAATGTCGCATCTTCATTTCGTTTCGGCCGAAGTCCATCGCCGGCGGGTAATCCAACTGGGAGAAAACCCGGACAGGGTTTTCAATTTCGGCGCTCCGGGACTGGACTACATCGTGAGACAGAAGCTACTGGATAGGAAGGAGTTGGAAGAGGCCCTGGAATTCGAATTCGGGAAGACCAATTTCCTGGTTACCTATCACCCGGTGACTCTTGCCGAGGAGGGTCCGGAGAGACTTTTCGGTGAGCTGTTGACCGCGCTCGATAGTTTTTCCGGGGCGCATATCATTTTCACGGGACAGAACGCCGATACCAGGGGAAGAATTATCGGGCGGATGATCCGGGAGTTCGTGGATGTGGATCCGCAGCGCAGAAAGTTTTTCATCTCGCTCGGCCAGCTCCGCTATCTGAGCGTTATGCGGCTGGTGGACGTCGTTATCGGCAATTCCTCGAGCGCGCTGATCGAGGCGCCGTTTATCAAGTGCCCCACGGTAAACATCGGGGACCGCCAGCGGGGCAGGCTGCGGGCCGAATCGGTAATCGATTGCGCCGAGAAGAGCGGAGAGATTAGGGCGGCGATAGAAAAAGCCCTCTCCCCCGCGTTCAGGAAAAAGATACCGGGAGTTAAATCCCCGTACGGCGAGGGCGATTCGAGCCCGAAAATAAAGCGGGTTCTGAAAACTTTTCCTCTCGAAAATATTTTATTCAAGAAATTCTTCGACCAGGAGACCACGGTTTGAGGCTTGTTTTCATTGGGTGTGTCGAATTCAGCTGGACTGCGCTCGAGCGCGTTCTCGAACTTGGCCCGGTGGTTCAACTGGCGGGTGTGGCGACAAGGAGTGAATCGAGTTTCAATGCCGATTTCAGGTCCCTCACTCCTCTGGCTGCAAAAGCCGGCGTCCCTTGTTTTCTGGCCGATGGACGCGAGCAGTCCGAAATGGCGCAGTGGCTCGCCTCGCTGCGGCCGGAGGTGATTTACTGCTTCGGGTGGTCCCACCTTCTGAGGAAGGATGTTCTATCGATTCCGCCGCTGGGTGTGGTGGGTTATCACCCGGCCGCTCTGCCAAAAAACCGGGGACGGCACCCGATAATCTGGTCGCTGGTCCTGGGTTTGAAAGAGACCGCCTCGACCTTCTTTTTCATGGACGAGGGGGCCGACAGCGGCGATATCCTCGACCAGCGGCGGGTGACAATCGAGGATTCGGATAACGCCGGCTCGCTGTATGGCAAACTGACTGCTGTCGCCCTCGAGCAGATAGCGGATTTCACTCCCAGACTCGCCGCGGGCCGTTACACCCGAAAGCCCCAGGACCATTCCCGGGCGAATTACTGGCGCAAACGGAGCCGGGCGGACGGGTGCATTGACTGGAGAATGTCGGCACGGTCGATCTGCAACCTGGTGCGTGCTCTGGCCGCCCCATATCAGGGTGCACATTGCCTGGCGGGAGGCAGGGAATTAAAAATCTGGAGGGCGGAATTGGTGGAGCCGGATAGGGACCTGAGCAATATCGAGTACGGCAAGATTCTGGCTGTGGAGCCTCCAGGTTTCACGGTAAAATGCGGTGAGGGAACGGTCAGGATTATCGAGCACGAATTCGATGTGCTTCCCGAGGTCGGTGATTACCTGTGAACCAATCATTTACAGAATTGGCCCTTTCTGTCGGCCGGCGCGTTCCAGAGTCGACGAAGCGGGAAACAGTCTGCATACAGGGCCTCGGCTTTGTCGGCGCGGCAATGGCTGTAGCCGTAGCCAGCGCGCGGGATAAGCAGGGGAATCCTTTCTTTAACGTGATCGGGGTGGAACTGTCCAACGCGGGAGGCCGGAGAAAAGCCGAAGCGATCAATAAGGGAATATTCCCCTTAGCCTGTAATGACGGTAAGCTTCAGGCTAAAATGGAAGAGGCGTACGAATCCGGCAACCTTATCGCAGTCACGGATAAGGAAGCTTTCAAACTGGCTTCAGTTACAGGATCAGGACTATGAAATTAGACGATAAAAGAATTCTGATTACCGGCGCCGATGGTTTTATCGGTTCCCACCTGACTGAATACCTCGTGGATAAGGGTTATGACGTCAGGGCCTTTGTATTCTACAACTCGTTTGGTTCTTGGGGTTGGCTGGACAGTCTTGAAAGCGGAATCACAAAAAAAATTGAAGTGCACGCTGGAGATATTAGAGATTACGATTGCGTAAGAAATGCGGTTCGGGGGGTCGATGTTGTTTTTCACCTTGCTGCCCTGATTTCTATCCCATACTCTTACCAGGCTCCTCAGTCTTTTGTCGATACTAACGTCAAGGGAACATTGAATGTTGTTCAGGCTGCAGGTGAAGAGGGATTGAGTCGGGTTGTCCATACATCCACGAGTGAGGTTTACGGCAGCGCTTTATATGTACCTATCGATGAAAAGCATCCGCTTCAGCCGCAATCCCCCTACTCGGCCTCCAAGACCGGCGCTGACCAGATTGCCTTGTCTTATTATTACTCTTTCGATGTCCCGGTAACAGTCATTCGGCCATTCAATACCTACGGCCCACGTCAGTCGGCACGGGCAGTGATTCCCACGATTGTTACCCAGGTTCTGAGCGGGCAAAAAAAAAATCCGGCTGGGCAACCTGAATACCACCCGGGATTTCAATTTCGTCTCTGACATCTCCTCGGCCTTTATTGCCATTGCTGAATCTGATCGTTCTCCGGGCGAAGTATTTAATGCCGGCACCGGATACGAGATCTCAATCAAAAATTTGGCAGAGAAGATATTCGAGCTTACGGATCGAGATGTGATCATTGACAGGGATGAAGAAAGAATCCGGCCGGATAAAAGTGAAGTAAAGCAGCTCTGCGCCGATAACCAAAAATTAATGAACCTTACCTCCTGGAAGCCAAAATTTAGCGGGGAAGAGGGCCTGGAGCAGGGTCTGAGAAAAACAATCGATTGGTTTTCCATACCGGGGAATCTCGAACGTTATAAGGCGGCCATTTATAACAAATAACTGAAATACCGGTCGATCACAAACGCAGTTTTTGCTATATAGACGATGCGGTGGAGCTTATCCGGCGCGCCGCCGAAAAACCGAACTGCGCCGGTGAAACTCTGAATATCGGCAACCAGGATGAGGAAGTCAGTATCGGGAAGCTGGCCGAACTGATCCTGCAGATTACCGGAAAATCGCTCGAAATCAAACCCCTCCCGGCCTCGGCCGGCTCTCCTGAACGCCGCTGCCCCGATATGAGTAAGACACTTTCGCTTACCGGGTACCGGGCGCGGGTCAGTCTCGAGGAGGGGTTGGGACGCACTTTTGCCTGGTACAAGAGCCGCATCTTCGAGGGCCAGGAGTTATGCGAAAAATGATTCCTCTCACTGTCCCCAACCTATCCGGGAACGAGGGGAAATATCTCCAGGAGTGCATTTCCTCTACATTCGTTTCCTCTGTCGGCCCGTTTGTCAACCGGTTCGAGTTAATGGCAGCCGAGGCAACGGGTGCCAAGTATGCGGTTGCCGCCTCAGCGGGGACTACCGCGCTGCACCTGGCGCTGGTGGCCCTCGGCGTGGGACGGGACGATCTGGTGATCCTGCCGTCCTTCACATTCATTGCCAGCGCCAATGCTATCGCTCATTGCGGCGCCGAACCATGGCTGTTCGATGTCGACCCTGAAAGCTGGACTCTGGATACGGACCTTCTCGAAGATGCTCTCGCCTCCCGGACCCATACCCTGAACGGCTCCCTGGTCCATACCGAGACAAACAGGAGAGTGGCTGCAATCATGCCGGTCTACACTTTGGGAGCCACCGCGAAAATGGATGCGGTCAAGAAAATTGCGCGGCGCTATCGTCTGCCCGTAGTGGCGGACGCCGCCGCCGCAATCGGCGCCAGGTACAGGGGTAAGCCCCTGGCCGGACTGGCGGATTTGACCGTCATTTCATTCAATGGCAATAAAACAATTACCTCCGGCGGCGGGGGGATGGTTGTCGGCAACAATGGCAAGCTTCTCGAACTCGTGCGCCATCTTTCGACCCAGGCGCGTGCGGGCCGCGAGTACAACCACGACAGAAGAGGGTTCAACTACAGAATGACCAATCTCCAGGCTGCAGTCGGCTGCGCGCAAATGGAGCAGATGGAGAAATTCATCGAAGCCAAGAGGCACATCCGCAGAACCTACGATGAAGCTTTTGCGGAATTTCCCGGAATAAAGCTGTTCCCTAAGCCCGACTGGTGTGAAAGCACATGCTGGTTTTCGGGGATTGTAATTCAGGATTCGACTCTTCCAGGCTTAAAGAAAGTCATTGATTTACTCGGAAAAGAAGGAATCGAAGCCAGAACTTTCTGGAAGCCTGTCCATCTTCAGCCGCCCTATTCGAACACGCCGCGGGCGACACTTACATTTTCAGAGAATATCTGGTCTAAAATCCTTACCTTGCCTTGCTCCACGGGCTTGACTTGCAAAGAGCAAGATTATATTATTCAAAAACTTACAGAGATTTTGCGGAAAATCCCGAGAAACCGAAAGTACATGCCATGAAAGTCCTCGTAATCGCACCCCACCCGGATGATGAGACCCTGGGTTGCGGTGGAACTCTCCTCCGTCATGCCGCCGCGGGGGACGAGATCCACTGGCTGATAGTAACCCGGATGGAGGAAGCCGCGGGTTTTTCCCGGCAGGATATGCTGCGCCGAGACCAGGAGCTGAAGCAGGTGGCCGCGGCCTACGGTTTCACCTCGGTCGAGCATCTGAACCTGTCGACAACCCGGCTCGACACCCTGCCCCTGGCCGATCTGGTCAGTGCAATCGGCGGGATCATCCGGAAAACGGCGCCCGAGACTCTCTATCTCCCGCACGGCGGGGACGTCCATTCCGACCACGGCCAGGTGTTCAAGGCGGTGGAGTCCTGCTCCAAGTGGTTCCGCTTCCCTTCCCTCATGACCGTGGCCTCGTTTGAGACGATCTCGGAGACGGATCAGGCTTTTGGGCTGGAATTCGGCCATTTCGTCCCGAACCAGTTTGTCGACATTTCCCGGTTCCTCGAACGAAAGATAGAAATCATGATGTTGTACGCGACAGAGATCGGGGAATTCCCGTTTCCGCGGAGCGCGGAGGCAATCCGCGCCCTGGCCCGCTACAGGGGCGCTACCGCCGGGTACGAGGCGGCCGAGGCGTTCATGCTGCTACGGGGAAGACGATGATGGCGAAAGGCGTTTACATAATCGCCGAGGCCGGTGTGAACCACAACGGCTCCCTGGAGATGGCGCTGCGGCTGGTGGAGGCGGCGGAGGCGGCCGGAGCGGATGCGGTCAAGTTCCAGACTTTCCGCGCCGAAAAGCTGGTGACAAAATCCACACCGAAAGCCCGCTACCAGCAGCAGACCACCGAGGCGGGAGAAACTCAGTTCGAGATGTTGAGCCGGCTGGAATTGAAACGGGAGGATCATCGGGTTCTCCTTAAAAAAAGCCGGATACTGGGCCTGGATTTCCTCTCCACGCCGTTCGATATCGAAAGCCTTCATTTCCTGGTCAGGGACCTGAGGCTGAAAAGAATTAAGATCTCCTCCGGAGAAATCACCAACGGTCCCCTGCTTCTGGCCGCGGCCGGGACAGGAGTGAAGCTGATACTTTCCACCGGCATGAGCACGCTCGACGAAGTCGAGCAGGCGCTGGGCGTGCTGGCGTTCGGGTATCTGGGCGCAGCCGGCAAGCCGTCCGTGGACGGTTTCCGGGAGACCTACTCCTCCCGGGAAGGACAGGCAGCTCTGCAGGATAAGGTGGCTCTGCTGCACTGCACTACGGAATACCCGGCCCCCGATGAGGAAATCAACTTGCGGGCGATAGAGACGCTCACCGAGGCATTCGGGCTGACAGTGGGCCTTTCCGATCACAGCCGGGGGATTGCGGTAGCCACCGCCGCGGTAGCTTGCGGAGCGAGGATTATCGAAAACATTTCACTCTCGACCGCAGCTTGCCCGGCCCGGACCACCAAGCCTCCCTGCTGCCGGATGAGCTGGCGGAGATGGTCCGGGCAATCCGCCAGGTAGAATGCGCTCTTGGAGACGGTGTCAAGATACCGGCCGCCTCCGAACGCCAGAACAGCCGCGTGGTGCGCAAGAGCCTCGTGGCCGGAAGATCTATACGCCGCGGAGAATTGTTCTCCGAGGAAAACCTGACCGTGCTGAGGCCGGGCGACGGAATCTCACCGATGAAGTACTGGGAAATACTCGGCAAAAAGGCCGGCAAGGACTACAATCCGGGCGATGAGATATGATCGACAAACCGGTAATACTGCTTGGAGCGGGCGGACACGCCAGGGTCCTGGTCGATCTGCTGCGGAAAACCGGTACGGTCATGGCCGCGGTATCGGTTGGAAACAGCGGGGAAGCGGATGGGAACCGGTTCCAGGGTCTGGAAATGATGCTGGACAGCGATCTGCCGGGACGATTCGGTCCGGATGAGGTTTATCTGGTCAACGGACTGGGTTCGACTGGAAAGAACGACCGCCGTCAGGAGTTATTCGCTCATTTCAAGGATTTAGGCTTTGAATTCGCGACGCTGCTCCACCCCTCGGCGATTGTGGCGGCAGACGTAGTCCCGGGGGAAGGATCGCAAATAATGGCCGGGGTGGTGGTGCAGGCGGGTTGCCGGATCGGCAAGAACAGTATACTGAATACCGCCTGTTCGGTAGACCACGACTGCCGGCTGGGCGACCACGTGCATATCGCCCCGGGAGCGACTCTCTGCGGGGAGGTCGTGATAGGCGACGGCACCCTTATCGGGGCCGGTGCGACCGTGATACAGGGGATAAAGGTGGGGACCGGCTGCCTGGTCGCGGCCGGAGCAGTCGTGGTCCGGGATTTGCCGGATGGTGTGATTGCCAGGGGAGTTCCGGCCAGGGTGGAGCGCTAATGGAACAATGGAAAAAAACGATCGTGGCGGAAGGGACGCCGATCATCGAGGCCATCCGGGCTCTGGATGCTACGGCGGTGCAGATTCTGCTGGTGACCAGCCCCGATGGACGGCTACTCGGCACTGTCACCGATGGCGATATCCGCCGGGGAATTCTGGCCGGCTGCCCGCTCGAATCCCCGGTGGAGGGGATAATGAACCGCAGCCCGGTGGTGGCCCAAGCCGGCACGGACAAGGAAAAGCTGCTGTCGATCATGCGCTCCCGGCGTCTACACCAGGTGCCATTGGTGGATTCAAGCGGCTGTGTGGTGGGACTGCAGGTGGTGGATGACCTGATCCGGTCTGAGGAGAAGGACAACTGGGTGGTGCTGATGGCCGGCGGTCTGGGTACCAGGCTCCGCCCTCTGACCGAGGAGCGCCCGAAGCCGCTGGTCAAAGTCGGGAAAAAGCCGATCCTCGAAATAATCCTCGAAAACCTCGTCGGCTGCGGTTTCAGGAAGTTTTATATTTCGGTCAACTACAAGGCCGACCAGATCCGGGAGCATTTCGGCGACGGTTCCCGGTGGGCGGCGGAAATCCGCTATCTGAACGAGAGCCGCAGGCTCGGCACCGCCGGCTGCCTGGGAATGATTGCCGAAGTCCCGGCGGAGCCGCTGCTGGTGATGAACGGCGACCTCCTGACCCGGATCAATTTCGGGCAACTGCTCGACTTCCACGAGGAACACCGTTCCAGCGCCACGATGACCGTGCGCGAATACAAGTTCCAGGTCCCGTTCGGCGTCGTCAAGGTTGACCGCCACCGCTTAGCCTCGATCGAGGAAAAACCGGTCGAGAAGTTCTTCGTCAATGCGGGAATTTATGTCCTGGGACCGGAGGTCCTGGCCCTGGTGGAAAAAGACCTGCACCTGGACATGCCGGAACTGTTCGACCGGATTCTCGCCGCAGGTTACGAAACGGCGGTCTTTCCGCTGCACGAGTACTGGATGGATATCGGCCGGCCGGATGACCTCGAAAAAGCCAACGATGATTCTTCATGGATAATGAATGAAAACGGTGAAGGTTGACCGGCCTCGATCAATCCTCGGGGAAATAGGAAAATCAGCGGTGGAAACAACGGATAAAAAGCTCGACCGGTTTCTGAACCTGTACTGGCTGCGGCCGGAGAACGGCCTGCTCTGCACATTCAAGAGTCTGGTCTGTATCGATGTGGAATTCACGAGGCCCTCTTTGGACGTCAGTTGCGGCGACGGTATGTTCATGTTCCTGCATCTGGGCGGCGAACTGGGAGAGGATTTCGATTACTTCCGCGCCACGCGCGCCGGGGAGTTTTCTCACTCGAAGTTTATCGACATCTACAACACTTTCGAACGGGACTACCGGCCCACGATAACCGCACAGGCGAAGACCAGGATCGATGTGGGAACTGATTGGAAACAGGGACTGCTGGACAAGGCCGGCGCGCTCGGTTTGTACGACAAGCTGGTGCAGCACGACAACAACCAGGTGCCGCTGCCGCTGCCGGATAACTATTTTTCGACCGTATACAGCAACTCAATCTACTGGGTGAAAGACGTGGAGGCGCTTCTGGCCGAAATCCACCGGGTGATGAAACCAGGCGGCAGGGCTGTCTTAGAGGTCAAAACCCCTTATTTGCTCGACACCCTCGACAGGCTCGGCAAGCACTTGTCACCCGAGGCGGTCTCCATTCTCGACCGTAACCGCCGGGCCACGATGCCCGGCAGCAGGACATATCGGCAGTGGCGGGATGTAATGGATGGAGCGGGATTCCGGGTGGAGGATGCCCGTTCGGTCTACCCGAACCGGATCCTGGTCGATATCTGGAACGTGGGCCTGCGCCCGGTCTCGCACCTGTTGATCCAGATGGCGGACAATCTGAAGCCCGATGACAGGCTTAGGATCAAGCGGGAATGGGTGGAGATCTTCTCCACGCTTTTCAGGCCCCTGCTGGACCTGCCTCCGGATCACGCGCTGGAGCAGTCGCCGTACCTGTGTTTCCTGGTGCGAAAGTGAGAATTGTCACGCTATGATAGACGGCAGGCGGGTGCTGGCGGTGATAACCGCCCGCGGCGGTTCCAAGAGCCTGCCGCGGAAAAACCTCAGGCTGATGGCAGGCAAAAGCCTGCTGGCCTGGACTGTCGAGGCCGCCCAGGGCTCGCGCCTGATCAACCGCCTGGTTCTCTCTTCCGAAGACCCGGAGATCATCCGGGCGGCCGGGGAACTGGGGTGCGAGGCGCCATTTGTGCGCCCGCGGGAGCTGGCCGGGGATGACGTGTCGGCCGTGGACGTGGTTATCCATGCTATCAGGGAACTGCCAGGCTATGATTACGTCTTGCTCCTTCAGCCGACTACTCCATTCCGGAGCGCCTCGGATATCGACAACTGTATCGAACTCTGCCGGCGAGAGGACGCCCCGGCGGTAATTTCCCTGGCTCCGGTGAAAAAAAATCCCTTCTGGATGTTCAGGTTGGATGAAGAAGGGCGTTTGCAGCCGCTGATCGAGAGAGAGTGGGAAAACTCCCAAAGGCAGGATCTTCCCGAGTTTTACGTGATAAATGGAGGGGTCTACGTGGCGCGGACGGATTACCTGCTCGAACACGGCGCTTTTATCGGAAACCGGACGCTCGGCTATGTAATGCCCGAAGACCGGTCGCTCGATATCGATACAGTGGAGGACCTTTCGTACGCCGAGTACCTTGTCTCCTGCGGCCGTGGCCGTCAGGAATCGGACGGACGATAGAATCCGGAGTCAGGATGCAGTCCATAATTACGCGGGCAAGGTTCAGGACTGTTTGCGCCTTGAGCTGGGCCCAGTTATGGTTAAAATCGAACCATTACCGGTGTCTTGCGGAAAGCGAGCTCAGGGGACTGAAAAAGAGCGACACCGTGTTCATTTTTGGCTCCGGCTACTCGATAAACAGTATCAGCCCGAGTGAATGGGAGCATTTCGCCAGGTTCGACACCCTCAGTTTCAACTGGTTCGTCTGGCAGTCATTTGTCAGGATCGATTTTCACCTGGTGCGGGAGATTTCGCCCAGCGACCTGGACTCATCGATCTGGCCCGGGAAAATTGCGGAGTACGGCCGCCTGATAACCGGCAGACCGTTTTACGCGAGCACGGTTTTCCTGATGCAGGGTGATTTCACCGCCGTGAACGCCAACCGTCTCCTGCTGGCGGACCTACTCCCCCGGGAGACCCGTATATTCCGTTATCGCACCCGGTCCAAGGGGAAATACGAGCCTCCGTCGAAATCATTTGAACAAGGGCTGGTGCATGGTCCCTCCACTCTGATGGAGTGTGTGAATTTCTGTTATATCATGGGCTGGAAAAAAATCGTCCTGGTGGGAGTGGACCTTTACGACCGTCGCTATTTCTGGCTCGACGAGGATGAAATCCGGGAAGGTGACCGGCTCCGTGGCGCGGATGTCAGCATGAAACACAACACCGCGGAAAGGGTAGTGGAGTTCATGGCCGCCTGGCGCAAGGAAATGGCACGGGACGGGGTGGAGCTGATGGTCTACAACCCCGGATCGTTGTTGAAAGACGTCCTGGAAATATACCAGACGGTCTGATGTTCGCCGGACAGCATCAAACTTAACGAGAATGACTGTGATAAAGAATTTCGATTCCAGGGCTCCCGAGCTGAAAAACCCGTTTTCAATCCGGAGGAGCCTCTCGTTCGTTACATCACTTTTGCGCCGCTACCCGTCGAGCCTCGCCGCGGTGCTGGTTCTCAGCGTGGCTGCGGCTCTGAGCGAAATGATGAGCATTGCGCTGCTCTTTCCATTCGTGGAGAGTATCCGGGGCGGCGCCTCATCCTCATCCGGAGCCGCAGCCCACCTGCCGATAGGTTTCCTGAATCCGATCTTCGAGCGGTTCAGCCTGATCGAAAAAATCCGCCTGATCGCCCTCGGACTGCTGGTGGTGGAGTCAGTAAAAGGCGCGGCCCGTTTCCTGAGCGGGCGGTACAGTTCCCTGCTGCAGATCAGAGTGGACAGCGAGCTGCGCATGCGCGTGTTCGACCAGAACCTGCGGGCTGGACTCGGCTATATCCACAAGGAAAGAATCGCCAACCTGTTCACCATACTCAACAATTATACCGGCAACACCAGTCAGACGGCACTGTTGATGACCACCGCCGTACCGGACGTTTTTCTGGCCCTGATCAGCATCTCGATCCTGATGACCACCTCCATGCCGATGACGGTAATCGCCCTGGTCTTGAGCGCGTTCACTTTCACGCTTGTCGGAAGGCTCACCAATAAAGCCAAGGATCTGGGCAGCGAGTGCAACCGCACCGCAGTGGAAATCAATCACATCGGTTTCGAAATCCTCAGCGGCATGAGCCTGATCCGGATGTTCGCGCGCGAGAAAGGCGCCCACAACCGTTTCAAGAACGCGGTGAAGGAATCGCAGAAAGCCAAGTACCTGAAGGGTCTGCTTGAAGCCGCGATCAGCCCGGCGGCGAGCCTGATGCTGGCGGCCATAGTAGTGGTGCTGCTGATTGCCTCAACCTATATCTTCAAAATGGAGTCCGAGTTCTGGATCAGCACCCTGATAATTTTCCTGATCGTCTATTCCAGGCTCGGCGGTCCGCTCGGACGGCTCAACCTGCTCTTCTCCCAGATCGCCTCCTCCACTCCCTCGGTCCAGGCGATCATCGAGTTTCTGGAAGAGCGTGACAAGAAAAGCCTGCCCGAGGGGGAGCGCGTATTCAAAGAGCTTCAGGAAGGCATCCGGTTCGAGAACGTGGTGTTCGGTTACGATACCGAGGAGAACGAGGTGCTGTCCGGGGTGAGCCTATTCATCCCCAAGGGCAAAATGACCGCGGTCGTGGGAGTGTCGGGTTCCGGCAAATCGACCCTGGTGGCCCTGCTGGCCCGCCTTTACGACCCGGACTCCGGCCGGATCACGATCGATGGGGTCGATCTGAGGGAATTCCGCTCGCAGACTTGGCGCTCCCGCATCGGCGTGGTGAGCCAAAGCACCTTCCTGTTCAACGATACCGTTCGGGCCAACCTCTGTTTCGGCAAGCCGGAGGCGAGCGAGGAGCAAATCCGAGAGGCGGCGATCCAGGCTAATGCCCACGAGTTTATCGAGAAAATGAAGGATGGTTACCAGACCCTGTTGGGCGACCGCGGAATCCGTCTTTCCGGCGGACAGGCTCAGCGGGTGGCAATCGCCCGGGCGATCCTGGTCGAACCGGAGCTTCTTCTGCTGGACGAGGCCACCAGCGCTCTCGACACGGCTTCCGAAAAGCTCGTCCGGGAAGCGATCGACCGGGTCAGCTGCGGCCGCACCGTGGTCGTGGTAGCGCACCGGCTGTCCACCATCCGGGACGCCGACAACATTATCGTGCTGGAACAGGGACGGGTGATGGAGCAGGGCCGGCACGAGGAGCTTATCAGGCAACAGGGACGCTATTGCCGCTACGTGAAACTTCAGGACCTGGGCGTGCGGGGTCCAGAAGGCAAGGCCGAGGCGGCAGACATATATCTTGGCAATATCGTGGAGGAAGCCTGATAGTCAATTCGAAGGATCGAGAGGAGAGGCAATGAGGATTCTGATCACCGGGGGTGCGGGCTTTATCGGCTCGCACCTGGCGGAAAATCTGCTGGAGCGTAATCACGAGCTGCTCGTTATAGACAATTTTTCCACCGGCAGGCGCGACAACCTGAATGCGATCGCAGGCGGCATCCGGCTGGTGGAAGAAAGCATTGCGGATACTGCGAAGGTGGCGGAGGTTTTCGCGGACTACAGCCCCGAAATGGTTATCCACTGCGCCGCCTCCTACAAGAACCCGGAAAACTGGACCGAGGATATCCGCACCAATGCGCTGGGGACGGCGAACGTGGTGCAAAGCTCGGTCAAAGCCGGCGTGGGACGGTTCATTTATTTCCAGACCGCCCTTTGTTACGGTAATTTCCCAAAAGAGCAGCCGGTAACCCTGAAATCGCCCCTGGTGCCGGAAAGCAGCTACGCGATCAGCAAGACGGCGGGAGAGAATTACATCGCCCTGAGCGGCCTCGAGTTCCTGTCTTTCCGCCTGGCCAATATCTACGGCCCGCGTAACGTGAGCGGCCCGATCCCGACTTTCTTCAGCCGCCTTTCCTCAGGCAAAGGTTGTTTCGTGGTCAATTCGCGGCGAGATTTCGTGTTCGTCCAGGACCTGGTGCGCATTCTGATGCAGGCGGTGGATGGCAGGGGCAGCCGCGGATATTACCATGTTTCGACCGGCGCGGATTACTCGATCAAGGAGATCTACGAGGCCGTGACCGGGGCGATGGGGATCAACACCTCGGCCGAGGAGCGCGAGCGGGGAAAGGACGATGCCCCCACGATCCTGCTCGATCCCTCGAAAACTTACCGCGATTTCGACTGGAAGGCCGAAACGCCTTTGCGGGACGGTATCCGTGCCGCCGTGGAATGGTACGGTAAAAACGGAGTGGGAGAAACCTATACCCATCTCAAACTCGAAAAGTGAGCCCCTGCCGGGGACGGGAGCGCTTTGCCCCGTACTGTTCATGGATCGCTGAATCCTGGGGTCAGCTCGTATGTGCGGTATCTGCGGTATAATAAACCGGGACCGGGAAAATCCGGTGGACCAGGTCAGTCTCGACCGGATGACCGACATCCTGACTCATCGCGGTCCGGATGACCGCGGCATCAAGGTCTGGGACAACGTGGGCCTGGGCCACCGGCGCTTGTTCGTGATCGACCAGGAGGGCGGACACCAGCCCATGTGTGACGATTCCTCGCAGGTCTGGATCACATACAACGGGGAGCTTTATAACTATATCGAGCTGCGCAGCGACCTGATCCAGCGCGGCTACCGTTTCCAGACCTTCTCGGACACCGAGGTGCTGATATACCTCTATAAGTGCTACGAGCTGGATATGTTCCGTCACATGAACGGCATGTTCAGTTTCGCCCTCTTCGACCTGGCGCGCAGGCGGGTGCTTCTGGCCCGGGACCGGATGGGAGAAAAGCCGCTCTACTACTACCAGGACAAGGACAAGTTTCTGTTCGCCAGCGAGATTAAGTCTCTGCTGACCGTACCCGGGGTGCCGCGGGAGCCGGACACCGATGCGCTGCACGAGTACCTCACCTTCCAGTACTGCCTTCACGATCGCACTCTTTTCAAGAATATCCGCAAACTGCGTCCGGCCGGATACATGCTGGTCGATTTCGAGGGTGAGATCCTGGAGTCAGGGGAATACTGGACTCTCGGGTTCGAGGAGGACCACAGCCGCAGCGAGGAGCATTACATCAACGAGCTGCGGTTCCTGCTCGAGGATGCGGTGAAAATCCGCTTGCGCAGCGATGTTCCGGTGGGGACCTACCTGAGCGGAGGGCTCGATTCGAGTATCGTGGCCTCGATGTCCTCCAAACTGATGGGCCTTGGACTGCCAGCCTTTACCGGGTATTTCGCCGAGGGGGAGAAATTCAGCGAGCTGCACTACGCGCGGCTCGTGGCGGAGCAGAACCACAGTCCGCACCACTTGGTTTGCCCGACAGCGGAGGATTTCGCCTCCAGGATCGAGCGCATCATCTATCACATGGATGAACCGGCGGCTGGGCCGGGGGCCTTTCCGCAACTGATGGTCTCGGAGCTCGCCAGCCGGCAGGTCAAGGTGGTCCTCGGCGGCCAGGGCGGCGATGAAATATTCGGCGGCTACGCCCGCTACCTGATCGTATACCTCGAGGAGTGTATCAAGGGTTCGATTTTCGGCACCCAGGATGCGAGCCGCCACGTGGTCACTCTCGATCGCGTACTGCCGAACCTTTCCATGCTCAAGCAGTATATCCCGATGCTGCAGCGGTTCTGGAGCAGCGGGCTGTTCGATAACGAGGCACGCCGGTATTACGAGCTGATTAAACGCATGCCGGTGCTGGAGCGGTATTTCACCGGGGAATTCATCGCCTGCCGGAACGAGGAGGCGATCTACCAGGCTTTCGAGAAGCAGTTTAACGACATCCTGACCCGGGTTTCCACCAGCGGCTCCTCGCTGTTCAACCGGATGACCTCTTTCGATGTCAAGACCATGTTGCAGTCGCTGCTGCACGTGGAGGACCGGATGAGCATGGCGGTCTCGCTGGAGTCCCGCCTGCCGCTGCTGGACCACCGCCTGGTGGAGCTTATGTTCACCATGCCGCCGCTGTTCAAATACCGTAACGGCGAATCCAAGGCCGCCCTGAAAAACGCCTCGCGCACGTTCCTGCCCCGGGAGGTGATCGAGCGCAAGGACAAGATGGGCTTTCCGGTGCCGTTCGTGGAATGGGCCGGAGGGCCGCTCAAGGGCTACCTGAGCGAAATTCTCCTGAGCCGGCAGGCGACTGGGCGGGGTCTCTACCGCCCCGAGGGAATCCGCAGGCTGCTCGAACACGAGCAGGCTTTCGGCCGGGAGCTCTGGGGCTTGCTCTGCCTGGAGCTCTGGCACCGGGTGTTCATCGACGGGGACGGGCCGGCGGGGAGCTGGAATTAAACGGAAAAACAGCCTGATTGAAGATGAAAAAACTGAAAATCCTTTTGCTGTATTCCGGCTCCGAAATAAGGCGGACTTTCTCCTACCAGACTGGCTGGGTCAAATATTTCCTGCGCGACCCGCATTTCGAGACTTCGGCTTTCAACGTCCAGGCGCCGGGCCTGATTGCCGGCCTGCGTTTCCGGCTGAGTGTGATGCTGAGCCGGACGGACGCGGTGGTGATCCTGCATTCGGTGTTCTCGAACAGCCTCTGCCTGGGCGGGCGATTGTTCGAGACGATCAAACGGATGTCTCAGCCAAAGGCGTTCTTCATCGGCAACGAGTACAAGCTGCTGCCCGAGAAGATGAAATTCTGCGAGGACCTGGGTCTCTGCCTGCTGGTGACCATGAACCCGGATGAGAGAGCGCAGGCCCTTTACCGGGACCGCCTGGGCTGCCGGGTGACCTGTATCCCCAGCGCGGGTGTCGACAGCGAGCTTTTCCGGCCGGTGAAAGCCTGGGAGGAGCGCAAGCTGGATCTCGGCTACCGGGCGGTAGCCTCCCCTCTGTACCTGGGCCACGATGAAAGACGAGAGATCGCGGAGTTTTTCAAGCGCCGGGCGGAGGTGCTGAGCCTGGCAGCCGATATCTCGCTCGACCCGGCGGACCGATTCACGGCCGAGCAGTGGGCCGCGTTCCTCAACGACTGCCGGGGCCAGATCGGCACTGAGGCGGGGGGCGACTATTTCGAGCTGGACGACCGGACCCGGCTCCGGGTGAACCAGTACTTGAAAGAGCACTCCGGAGCCGGGCTTAAGGAGATCAGGGCCAGGTTTTTTGAAAATTACCCAGACCCGGTCCCGGTGCGCACGATCAGCGGCCGTCATGCCGAGGCGGCGGCGAGCGGGACGGTGCAGATACTGTTCGAGGGCCGCTACAACGACTATTTCCAGCCGGATGTGCATTACATCCCGCTGCGGAAAGATTTCTCGAATGCGGACGACGCGCTGCGGAAATTCCGCGACCGGGAGTTCTGCCGGCAATTGGCGCAGAACGCGCAAGATACCGTGCTGCGGGAGCTGACTTACGAGAAGCTGATCGAGCGGTTTTACGGGGAACTGTTGAAAGCCGGCCTGTAGAGAGGCCCTCCGGATAAACCGGGGCACAACGGTTGTGCAGAGAATAAATTATCGGCTTAAAGGACCCATAGATGGCGAAACCTGAAAAAATGAAAGTGTTTTTTACCGGAGGCGATGGTGTAGGCTGGGCGCTGGATGAAGATGCCAAACTGACAAAGCTGGCTCTTGAGGGAATGGTCGAATATACGGACCTTCACGGCTGTGACGTAATTCATACAGTCTGGATTTCGGCCCTTTCCCAATTGATGGAAAAAGATTTGCAGGGAAAGACAATCCTCTGCCATGCACATGGAGAAGCTTTTCGCTACTTGAGGACCCCCGGCTTCAGGGCTTTATTCAAGCGTGTAAGTTGTTTCGTTGCGCGCAGCCGGCAGGGTGAACAACAATATCGATCGCTGGGAATGCCGGCCTTTTACCTACCTTATCCAGTCGACATATCGACATTTAAACCGTTGGAGTCGCAAGACCCATCCGTAAACGATTTCATATCGAGTTGGTCCATTCCACGTGACAAGTACCTGATCGGTAATTTCAACCGGGACTCATCCGGAGTTAATCTTAATAAGCCGAAGCTGGAAAAGGGTACGGATATTTTCCTGGAAATATTATTGCTGCTCCAGAAACGGGGCTTGCCGATACACGTAGTTCTCGCCGGTCCCAGGAGACATTGGATCATAAGTTGTTTGAATGAAAGGAAAATACCCTATACCTTTGTCGGCAATCCTTCAAATGAAGATGATGTAATCAGCAATACTTTGGATCGAAAGCAGTTAAACATACTTTACAACCTGATCAACCTTTATCTGATATCCAGCCGTTCCGAAGGCGGGCCACAATCCGTTTTTGAAGCTTCAGCATCCAGATGCAAAATTATCAGCAATACTGTCGGCGATGTTCCTCAAGTTCTCGAACCTGGCTGCATCTATGATTCGATAGAAAACGCCGCTCTCATTATTAAGAAAGACGTCGAATCAGAATATCTCCACCAGTACACCGAACTGCATTACAAACGGATCCAGGATAATAATACGATAGAGAGTGTAAGTAAGGTTTTGGAACAGCTTTACTCACAGCTCGGCTCCTTTCCAGTTTACCAAAGCAGCAAACAGGCGGTAAGGAATCAGAATATCGTCAATAAAATCTCCCGTAAAGTTTTCAGGATATTAAACCGGGAGCAAAAAATCAGGATTTCTCTATGGCATAATTTCGTCGAGCCCCCATACGGCGGCGGCAACCAGTTCATGCTGATGCTCCGTAAAGGCCTGACTGCGAAAGGAATCGATGTTGCGGAAAACACGGCCAGATCTGATGTCGACGTATATATTCTCAATTCCATTCACTTTGACACTGAGCGGTTCAGGAAACTATCCAATCGAAGAAATTTAAAAATAATTCATCGAATAGATGGCCCGATACATCTGATAAGGGGCAAAGACCGGGATAAGGATGAATTGTGTTACGCTTTAAACAAGCAACTGGCATATGCAACGGTTATCCAGTCTAATTGGTGCTTCCAGAAAATAGTAGAATCCGGTTATCTTCCCGTTAATCCTGTAATAATCAACAATACTGTCGATCCGGAGATCTTTAATGGGGAAGGCAGAATCCCGTTCAGTCCGGATCGAAAGATAAGGCTGATTTCCACCAGCTGGTCGCCTAATGTCAGGAAAGGCGGGCCGGTCTACAAATGGCTCGAAGAAAACCTCGACTGGAGCAGATTCGAGTACACGTTCGTCGGTAACGCCTCGGAACAGTTCAAAAGATTGAACTACTATCCACCGATGGGCTCGAAGGAATTAGCCGAAATTTTAAAGAAGCACGATATCTATATCACCGCCAGCCAGAATGATCCCTGTTCCAACGCCTTGATCGAAGCCCTCGCCTGCGGCTTGCCTGCCCTGTACCTGAACGACGGCGGCCATCCGGAGCTGGTGAGCTACGGCGGCCTGCCCTTTAACGATAAAGACGAGATACTTCCGCAATTGAATAGAATTGTGAATAATTACGAATCCTTTCAAAGGTTAATAACGATATCCTCCTTCGATGAAGTTATCGACAAATATTTGCAGTTAATCTCGGATGCGGTCAATAAATCATTCTGACCCGGAACCGGCGCGCCGGCGGATTTGATCGGGCAACGGGAAACAGCCTGCCGGCCGATATCGAAGACGTGGATGGACTGACAAGCAAGGAAGGGGAGTGAAAAGATTTCTTTTTAAATGGACTATGATAAGGAAGTACACACCATTTACATATTACGTTGTACATTTACAAAATTATGACAGACTTCCATTATTCGTTATTGCCTAAAGTCTTTAGGAGTTTAGATGCTTTCTGGCAATAAATTTGACAATGTTTGTTTAGATCCTGTAGAAATGCTTGCAGCTCAAAAAACTGCGACTGTAAATGATGATGCATTTAAAACTCGGGGCCGTCTCTTTTATGCTAAAGAAAGATTCAAATACAAGCTTCTTTCACGACTGAACCTTTACACAGCTTTGGTATTCACCGGTATCGAATAGCAATGGTTTAATGAGTTCCATGATTGGTGGCGCAATTGTGTTGGTGGACGACCGCTGACTATTCCGGACTTCCATGCCTTATACTTTCACTACCGCAGGCAATTCCAGTGCACTGAGGAACTAGATTGGAGTACTCCCGAACATCATATAAATAACTACCGCGAACCCCAGAATATCTTTTCTGTATTCAGGTTTGTATGGAAATATGCTTTACAACCGATACGTGACTGGAGGATACCAGAATTAATAAAGCCTGGATCTCGAGTACTTGAGTACGGCTGTGGATTGGCTCCAATGTACCGAACTTGGAGGCGTTATTTTGGCCATATTTCTACCAAATGGGTTCTAGCGGATATACCAAATTTCACTATGACGTTCTTACAGCATTGCTATTCCAGCGATCCAGCGATTGAAAGTATCCATATCATCGGGCCAGAGATATTCGGTGACCCACTTAGTGGCGTGACTGGTGAATTCGATTTAATTATACTGCAGGAAGTTCTTGAACATGTAAAAGATCCTCTTTTCGTATTGGAATATCTGTCGAAGAGACTAACTAAGACCGGTCGTCTAAATTTCGATTTTGCAGTTAGCTCAGGATTAGCATTAGACAGGCCGCAAAGCAGTGAAATAAGAAATTCAACACTCCGTTGGATTGATGATTATTTAGAACTAGACCGCCCTCTCTCTTGTGGAAATGTAATCGGAGTTCTTAAGAAAAAGTGATCTTCGCTGGCTGAATCAATTACGTTCGAGCCGATCTATCGACCAGGTAAAATTTCGAGATGGATAAAATATCCCTGACCCTCTTTTTCACCGCCGGCGTGAGCCTCGACTCCTGGGCCGCCGCCGGCAACCTCGACCGCGAGCTGACTCTTTACAAGAAACTCCTACCCCACTTGAAAAAAATCAGCCTCGTCTCCTACGGGGGAAAATCCGACCGGAAATACCGACATCAAATCGAAGGCCTAAAATTATTATCCGTACCCTGGCATCTTAGGCAACAGCTTACCGCCCTGCACCTGACGGCGAAATACTTCCCCCACCTGGCGGCAACGGACGTCCTCAAGACCAACCAGATCCGCGGCGCCCGGATCCCGATCTGGCTAAAAAAAATATTCCGGAAAAAGCTGATAGTCAGGTGCGGGTTTCTGCACGGCTATTTCACCCGGCAGCAGACTGCCGACGAAAAGCGGATACTCGAAGCCGTAACGCTTGAAAGAGCCGCCTTCACGGCCGCGGACCTGTGCGTGGTAACCTCGGCCTGGCAAAAGGAAGCAGTGGTAAGCGACTACGGTATCGCCCCGGAAAAAATAAAAGTGATTCCCAATTACGTCGTTACCGGTATATTCAAGCCCGATCCGGGAATCGAAAAAAAATTTGACCTGGTATTTATCGGCCGCGGCGACAGCCAGAAAAACCTGCCGAACCTGTTGGAAGCTCTGAACATACTGAAAAGCAGGGACCGCCGGTATTCACTGCGGCTGGTGGGCGCCTGCAGCGAACGCGAGGACTTGCGCAGGGAAGCCCAAGCCAAGGGGCTGGACGTCGCTTTCAGCGGGAACGTTCCCAATTTTCAGCTTCCGGCGGTATTAAACGAAGCCCGGGCTTTTATTCTGCCGTCATTCTACGAAGGCCACCCCAAGACCCTGCTCGAAGCGATGAGCTGCGGGCTGCCCTGTATCGGGGCGGAAGCGCCGGGAATCAGGGAGGAAATCCGGCACGAGTCCAACGGCTGGCTCTGCCGGACCGATCCGGCGGGTCTCGCCACGGCCATCGAAACGGTGCTCGGCAATGAAACGCTCGGGAAAACCCTGGGCGAAAATGCAAGAAAGCACGCCGTGGAAAATTACGATATCGACAGGATCGTGGAACTCGAACTCGAGGCTTTAAGAGAAGTCGTGCAATGATGAAAAAAGTGCTACGCGCCTTGTTGATAGAACCTCTGGCGCTGGTCCTCCGGCTTCTACCCCACCGGGTCCGGGTCAACCTGATCACAGAAATAACCACGCGCACCGCCCGTTTCTGTAATCCGGTGGAGCGGCTGAGGCTGTTGTTCGAGCTGGACAACCGGCTCTACAAGCTTCAGGGCCAGGCTTCCGTGGAGTACGGCGGGGGTATCCATTCCAAACATCGCCACCTGAAGTACCACGACTTTTTCATCCGCCACACACAGCCAGGTGAAAGGCTGCTCGATATCGGCTGCGGAAACGGCGCGATGGATTACGACCTCGTGACCAGGGTCGATAACCTGAAGGTAGTCGGAATCGAAATCGACCCGGCAAATATCGAGTACGCCCGCCGGCATTACATCCATCCCAACCTGACGTTTATTCATGGGGACGTCCTGGACGGCTTTCCGGACGGTAGATTCGACGTCGTGACGCTGTCGAACGTGCTCGAACACATCGAGGACCGGGTAGGATTGTTGCGGAAGGTCTGCGCACAGCTCGGTCCGAAACGGATCATTATCCGCGTGCCGTCTTTCGAGCGGGACTGGCGGGTGCCTTTGAAAGAAGAGGTGGGAGTGGATTATCGCCTCGACCCCACCCACTGTATCGAATACACCGAAGATGTGTTCCTGGAGGAAATGAGACAGGCCGGATTGGAAAAAATTCACCTCGAAACGCGCTGGGGGGAAATCTGGGCGGTGCTGGAGCGGAAAGCCGGGTAAGACCTTTCAAGCGCC
>JAZDIG010000385.1:0-8385 GCA_043805105.1 Candidatus Glassiibacteriota bacterium
ACAGCAAACCCTCAACGAACTGATGATGCGCCGCTCTCAACTGATCGACAACCTCATCGCCGAACAAAACCGTCTGGCCTCTGTACGCTGCAAATCCGTCAAATCCAGCATATCCAAGCATCTACGCTGGCTCCAAAAACAACTTAAGGACATTGATGAACTGATTAACCAGGCCATCAATAATAGCCCTATCTGGCTAGCCAATGAACATCTGCTCTCCAGCGTCCCAGGTGTCGGCAACATCACCGCACGCTCTCTATTGGCTCACATGCCTGAACCCGGTTCCCTCTCCCGCCGCCAAGTCGCAGCTCTGGCCGGCTTGGCTCCCCACACCCGCCAAAGCGGTAAATGGAAAGGTAAAGCCTTCATCTCCGGCGGCCGCGCCAACGTCCGCAAAACCCTCAACATGGCCGCGCTTTCAGCCAGCCGGTACAATCCGGCAATTAAACCCTTCTACCTGCACCTGCTTAAACAAGGCAAATCCCACAAAATGGCTCTGACTGCCTGTATGAGAAAACTCCTAACTATGTTGAATGCCATTATCCGTGACCAAAAACCCTGGTCATTCGCTAATCTTTAGTCTTGACTTCCAAGACACTCGCTTTGTGCCTTTAACTTTGTCACTCTGTAACTTTGTCACTCTGTAACTGTCTTTTAGTCCCTGTCTTTCCCCCTTTGTGTCTTTACTTTGTCACTTTGTAACTTTGTCACTCTGTAACTTTATCACTTCTCCCAGCCCCTTTCCCATCACGAAAAAAATGTAACCTCCCTGATTCTTGCGTGTATAATGTTTAACCTGCGGAAATCAAGACCCGCCCCCCAGCCTGTCCTCGAACTCTGCAAATTTCGACTATATCGCTACCCCGGAGGGATTATGCTTGGTGGCAGCCATTCGCATTCTTTACAGGTAAAAATCTGCCTGATGCTCGTGCTTTGTCTGATCCCGGCCTTTATCACAGTCCTGGAGGCACAGCGCCCGGGACAAGGCGGCTGGGGCGGTGGTGAAAGAACACGTTCCGGAGAAGGGAGGGGCGATAGACCCAAATCCAGGAAAGGCAAGGAAAACGATGAAGTCCGAAGCCGTTTTCTGAGAGTCTGCGAAGTCCTGACCATGTCGAAAAAGCAGTTGAAAGACGCGGATTTATTATTCAAAAGCCTGCAGAAGGAGAAACAGTCGATCGAGCGGGACCAGCAGACCGGAGCAGTCAGTGCGCTCGAAGCGGGTACCAGGCTCAAAAAGGTCGGGGAAAATTTCGAAAAAAATTTTATCGCCCTGCTGGATGAGCCGCAAAAGCAGAGTTTCGACAAACTCAAAGAAGACAATACTATCGAAGGTGAGTGGTGGTGAACGCTCCGGAGTTCTGAGGGAAAATATACTCGTTCCGGAGCATTTCCTCGAGGAGGGGATATGTGTGAAAGCCATGTCCGGGGAGTTGGAGAGCGTACCTGGCTCCGGCTCAGCTCTTATCCCTACTCCTCCCCGGGGAAGCCAGAAGTAAGAAGAAAGAAGTGAGAAGCCAGAAGGCAGAAGGCAGAAGTTAGAAGTTAGAAGACAGAACCCAGAAGTCAGAGGTCAGAAGCCAGAAGTCAGAAGTCAGAAGTCAGAATTCAGAAGGCCCACAGCCACACCTCAAAAAAGGGGCGACCAGCCGGTCGCCCCTACGACCGGCCCGGAAGAGCGGATTACCTCGGAGCTTGCTCCGGGGAATTCTCTTCGATTAAATTCAAACTGCAACTGATCGGTAAGGCCTGAAATGCCGGACCAGTCCATGAACGGCGGATCCCCTCCCCCTGGAAAGTCCCAGGCGAAACGGGCGGTTCTGGTGCTGGCCGGGGTCTACCTTCTGTTTTTCATAACTCCGCTCGGGGTAGCCGGTGCCGTGCCCCGTCTGTGTCCCTGGTACCGATTCACCGGCCTGGATTGCCCGTTCTGCGGCCTGATCCGGTCGCTGATCGCCACGGCTCACGGCAGCTTCCGGGTGGCGACCGCCCTGCACCCGCTGGGTCCGGCGGTCTTTGCGTGCGGGCTGGTCCTGCTGGCTTGGGCAACCGGCTGCTGGATCAGGGGACGCAGTTTCGATCTATTCAGGGTGATCCCGGGCGGCCGGCTGACAGCCGCGCTTCTGGCCCTGGCCTGGCTGGTCTGGTGGCTCGTCCGGATCAGCGATTGAATGACGCAGCCGGTGTCAAGGGGCCGCTGGTTCCGGTGTGTCTGGAGCCGAGCCAGTAGAGTACCAGGCCCAGGCCGAGGTTGGCGATAAGGGAAGCCAGGGTGACAAGCTGCTCCCGGCCGCCCAGGTCGAGCAGGAAAAACAAACTCATCAGCAGGCCGATAAGGATCATCACTGCGCCGAGGATCTTGAAGGAGCTGAGGTCTGCGCTGCGGCTCTCGAATTCCTCGCCGATTTCCTTTTTCACGTCTACCGGAGTGTCGAGTTTTTTGAAGAAAGCGCCCACCTGGTTGAAATAGCGCCTGCCCGGCACAATCCTCAGCCGGCTCACCGTTTCCACCATCACCGCCCAGGCCGCGGCCCGGGCGACAATTATGACCGGGGTGGTGTAAATCCGGTAGACCAGCGACTGCACCCAGGCCAGGTTGTCCACGTCCACCACTATCCCGCCGCCGGCCCCCTCGATCCGCGGCAGATTGAGATAGAGGAAAATCCCGTAGCAGAAGTACCAAAGGCCGAGCAGGTAGAGCAGGACCTTGCCCCAGAACTTCAATTTCTGGCTGCCGCCGAATTCTTCCGAAAAGAACATTCCCGGGATGAAAAAGAGCGCGCAGAGCAAGGGGTAGAGTACCGCCTGGAACAGTTCGTAACCCAGGTAGTGCTCCCAGTTGCCGATAGCGAACACCGCGCCGATAGTCATTCCTATCAGGATCACGGCATAGGGCACCCAGGTGGGTGTGCGCTTGTACACTAAACCCAGGATTATGGGTACGGCCACCGGGATACCCAGCACGCTCCCCACCTTGATCATCAGGTCGAAAGCCCCCAGGTCCGTCAAAGTGGAGTAGAAATAGGCGATCAGGATGCTGATCAGGCCCATCACCAGGGTGACCACCATCCCCAGCCGGTGCAGGAACTTGCTGGAGGCGTTTTTGATGAAGACCGTGCCGATAATGTCTTTGGTGATCACCGCGCTGTACATATTGTAGAAAGCGGACAGCGAACTCATGGTGGCGGCCAGGATACCCGCGATGAGGACACCCTGCAGCCCGTGCGGCAAGACCTTGAGGCTGATGAACACGTAAGCCGCCTCGCTGGGCTTGGCCAGGCCGAAAGCCCTGGCGACTTCATCGCCCAGATGTGGGTAGAGCGACCGGCAGGCGATAGCCGGAGTCAGCCAGATAAACGGCCCGATAAAGCAGAGAACGGCCGACAAGCCCGCCACCTTGGCCGCTTCCCGCTCGTCGCTGGAGCTGAAATAGCGCTGGGCCCCACCCCCCGAATTGAACATGAAAAAGCCGTTGATGAACTGGAAGGCCACGAACATCTTGGTGATCCCGGCCTCCTGGTTGAACGGCAGCCAGAACTTGGGCGGCGTGTTGGCCACGATCTCGCCGAACCCGCCGGCCGCCACGACACTGAGGATCATCACCAGGATTGCGATCGGCATCAGGATGAAAAACTGCAGGCTGTCGGTGATACATACGCCCCACAGGCCGCCGATCATGGTGTAGGCCAGGGTGATCAGCCCGCAGACCAGAAGCACTGTGACCAACGGAGTATGAGTGGCCGCGCCGATAAAGATACTGAGCGAGTAGAGCCAGATCGCGCACTGGAAAATCGTCACCGGCGTGTTGGCCCAGGAGATGAACTGGTGAACGTTGCGGTCGTAGCGTTCGGAGAGGTATTCGAGGATAGTGAGCGAGCGGGTGCGCCGCCAGCGCTTGGCGAAGGTGAAATAACCGAAACCCAGGCCCAGTACCGCGCCCCAGTACATGCCGAAGATGGATATCCCGCTCTCGTAGGCCTTTCCCGCCCCGCCGGTGAATGTCCAGCTCGAAAAGCTCGCCATGAACAGACTCAAGCCGGCCAGCCAGTATGGCAGCTTGTTGCCGCCCTTGAAGTAATCGTCGGCATCCTTGTTCCACATCGCCACCAGAACGCCCACCACGAGCATTATCACCATGTACACCGCCACGACGTAGTAGTCGGCCGCGCTAAGACTTTCCAGCTCGTACATTACTCTCTCCCCTGGATTCGGCGTAATCTGTTTCGGCTCTTTCCCGGCTGGGAATGTGTGCGCTGTGGCACTGCGAAGTAACCTGGCCGGCGAAAAATAACTCATGCCCGCCTGCCGGGCAAGCCGCCTGCCGACCGTACGAATACTTTTCCGCTGGCTTCGCTCTCCTGACTGGTTTATTTTGAATTACCGGAGTGTCAGGACCATCGCGTTCAACCGCAGACAGGAACGATTGTTCGATGCCGGAATACGTTGTCAGGATACCCGGACGGGATTACTGCTGGCGGGCCGAAATCAGCGGCGGGAAGCTGGTCTCGCTTTCCCGCGCCGAAAACACCGCCGCCGATCTCTGGCTCACCCGCGGCCTGGTGGACATCCAGGTCAACGGCTATGCCGGAGTGCAGCTCACCGCCGAAGGTAACACGGCCGGAGACCTGGCCCACTGCGAGGATGCTCTCGCCGGCCAGGGCGTGGCGCGCTGGTGTCCGACCGTAACCACCAACGATCCGCAGGTTATCCGCGCCTCACTCAGCTCTATCGCCCGGGCAATCGAGGATGGGGCTCTCAAGCGCGTGCATTGCATCCACATGGAAGCCAACTTCCTTTCCGGCGAAGACGGTTACCGGGGCGCCCACATCGCCCGTTACATGCAGGACCCGAGTATCGAAGAATTCGACTCCTGGCAGGAGGCGGCCGGAGGCAGGATCGGCTACGTGTCGCTGGCGCCCGAGCGGACCGGGGCAATCGACTTCATTCACACTCTCGCCAACCGGGGTATCATCGTGGCCCTGGCTCATCACAACGCCCCCGAGGAAATAGTCATCGCCGCCGCCGATGCCGGGGCCAGGCTTTCGACTCATCTGTTCAACGGCTGCGCAGACCAGGTACCGCGCCACCACAACGTGATCTTTTCGCAGCTCGCCGAGGACCGTCTCTGGGCCAGCTTCATCCCGGACGGGAACCACGTTCCCTACCACACGCTCAAGGTGGGCCTGCGGGCCAAGGGTCTCGAACGCTCGGTCTTTACCAGCGACCTGGTGTACCTGGGTGGTTACCCCGAGGGTGAATACGTCAAGGCGGAGAGGACAGTGGAGATCAGGAACGGCGCGATTTGGATCAAGGGCACCAACTACCTCAGCGGAGCCTGGTCCAGCCTGGCCCAGGGGTTGGAGCGGGCCACCGCCGCCGGGGTTGTGTCTCCAGGCGAGGCGCTGCGGCTGGCTTCCCGCAACCCGGCCCGGCTGCTGGGCCTGGAGGATGAACTGGAACCGACGGCCGGCAGCTCCGGCCCGTTCGTGATCTTCAGGGAGACAGCCGGTTCGCTTAAGCTCGAAAAAATTATTTAGTCACGCGAAAAAAACCGGCCTTACGTCTTTAATGATAACATGAGGTGACAATGCAAAACTCTATAAGTAGAAAGGACTTCCTCAAGCTCGGCTCCACCGCGGCCGCCACCGTCGGCCTGGCTGTGGCAGGCGCCAGTTGTTCGACCGCGGCCGCTCCGGCCCGCGAGTTATTCGATCCGGACGGCAGCTATACGGTACGGATAGCGGGCCGCACCTACTGCTGGCTAGCGAAGTTCACCGGCGGCAGGCTGGCCGAACTGACCCGGGCGCCCGAAACATTCACCGACCTCTGGCTGACCCGCGGACTGATGGACATCCAGGTCAATGGCTACGCCGGAGTGGAGCTGACCAGTCCCTCGCTGACCCTGGACGATCTGGCCCGCTGCGAACAAGCCCTGGTCGATTCCGGCCTGTCCCGCTGGTGCCCGACCGTAACCAGCCAGACCGCCGAGGTGATCCGCGAGGTGCTGGCCGTTATCGGCCAGGCGGTCGAAAAGGGAGTCCTGAAGCGGGTGCAGTGTATCCACATGGAAGCCAATTATCTGAGCCCCGAGGAAGGCTACCGAGGCGCCCATCAGCCTCAGTACCTCACCAATCCCGACCGGAGCGAGTTCGAATCCTGGCAGAAAGCCGCGGGCGGCAGGATCGGCTACGTATCGATGGCGCCGGAGCTGGAGGGCGGACTGGAATTCGTGCGCTGGATGGCCGGCCAGGGAATCCTGGTGTCGCTGGTCCATCACAACGCCCCCTACGAAGTAGTGGAGGCAGCCGCGGATGCGGGGGCCCGGCTTTCGACCCACCTGTTCAACGGCTGCGCTTCCACTATCCCCCGCCACCACAACGTGATCTTCTCACAGCTCTCCGAGGACCGTCTTTGGGCGAGCTTCATCCCGGACGGCCACCACATTCCCTACCACGCGCTCAAGGTGGGCCTGCGGGCCAAGGGGGTCGAGCGGTCGGTGTTCACCAGCGACGTAGTGAGCCTGGGCGGCAGCCCGGACGGCGAATACGTGGTGGACGGCCAGGAGGTGATTATCCGCGACGGAGGCGCTTTCCTCAAGGGCACGCCTTACCTTTACGGCGCCTGGGCCGGCCTGGCGCTGGGAATCGAGCGGGCCACGGCCGCCGGGGCAGTGACCCCGGACGAGGCGCTCCGGCTGGGATCGGTCAATCCGGCTCGGCTGTTTAAAGTGCCCGGCGGCCTGGAAGTGGAAGCGGGAGCGGAAGGACCTTTCGTCTTCTTCAGAGAATTCGGTGGAGCGCTCAGGCTGGCCGGAATCATGAGCTGATAACCTCACCATACCCGGAGAGGAAAAATGCCGGACAAGATCAGTCGCAAGGATTTCATCAGGTACGGCGCCGCTGCGGCCACCGGTATCGGCCTGACTGCCAGGGTCGGGAGCCTGGCCGCCGGTCCGGATATGGGAACCGGCAGGATCGGCGTGGGGCTGGTGGGCTGCGGCAACCGCGGCCGGAACCTACTTTCCACCATGCTCTCTATGGCCGATCTGCGCTTCCCCGCCTTCTGCGACGTCAATCCGAACAACGCCGCCCAAGCCGCGCAGCTCGTGACCGGCCAGGGCCAGCCTCAGCCGGAGCTCTATACCAGGGGCGAAACTGACTTCCGGCGGATGTTCGAGCGCGATGACCTCGACGCCGTGATCATCGCCTCGCCCTGGCACTGGCACACCCCGATGGCGGTCGCTGCCATGGAGAGCGGCAAGTACGCCGGCGTCGAGGTGCCGGCGGCGATTACCCTGGAGCAGAGCTGGCAACTGGTGGACACCCATGAAAGAACCGGCGTGCCCTGCATGATGCTCGAAAACTGGAGCTTCCGCCGGGACAACCTGGCAGTGCTCAAGATGATCCGCGCCGGGCTATTCGGCGAGATCGTTCACTGCCACTGCGCCCACTCTCACGACTGCATTGACCACTGGTTTTTCAACCCGCAGGGCGAAATGCAGTGGGGCGGCCAGTACCTGCTCTGGCGCAACGCCGACCAGTACCCCACTCACAGCTTGGGCCCGGTGCTAAGCTGGATGGATCTCGGCTGCGGCGACTACTACGACTACCTGACCAGCACCGCTACCCGCTCAAGTGGGATCAACGCCTATTTTGCCCGCAAGTTCGGGCCGGACCATCCGAACGCCCGGCGCAGCTACGCCCAGGGCGATATAGTCAGCACCGTGATCCGTACCCTGCGGGGCAGCACGATCGTGATCAACTACGACATGCAGCTTCCCCGGCCCTACGACAACCGCTGGATGATCCAGGGCACGCTGGGCCTCTACAACGAACAGCGGCAGGCGGTTTACCTGACCGGCGTCAGCCCTCAGTACCATGAATGGGAACCGTTCGCCCCGTATCAGGAAAAGTACGAGCATTCCTGGTGGAAGAAGATGCTGGACAACCCGGAACAATACGGCCACGGCGGGACGGACTACTTGGAGCTGAGGAAATTTTTTGATGCGGTGGGAAGTCGATCTCAGACGCCGATCGACGTTTACGATTCGGTGGCGATGAGCGCCCTGGTGGCCCTATCCGAAAAGTCGATCGCCCAGGGGAGCGCTCCGGTCAAATTCCCGGACTTCACCCGCGGCCATTGGCGGACTCGTCAGCCCTCGTTCGCAGTCGAAGCCTGAGCTGCCATAAATGTTGTAGCTGTAACTGCTCTAACCAACTTAGAAAGATATATATCTAATATACAAGGGGAGAGTTTTAAACCCTCCCCTTGTATCTTTAAGTAGGTGTCTTATAGTTAAAGAAAGCTATGAGGGTTAGAGCTTTCTTCAGATGGTAGTAAGCTGGCACTGGCGGCCGGGACGTCCCCTCTGCCACGAGGGGTGCC
>JAZDIG010000386.1:0-4815 GCA_043805105.1 Candidatus Glassiibacteriota bacterium
ATTGTAAGATTCCCCACACTATTCCCCACGCTTTTATAACTTTAGGCATGCCATTTGCGAGTTCTGTCTCCCTATGGCAGAATGCTTGCCTCGTGATTGACATTCAAGAGGTCACTGGTTCAAGTCCAGTATCGCCCACCATTGTTAAATAAGGACTTGCAGCACTAAGCAAGTCCTTATATTTTACATCAAGTCACTTTTCCAACCATATTTCCAGCCTTCAGAGACAATAAGAGGCTGGAAACCCTTTTTATAGAACCGGAAAAATAAGGTTTTTTAAGGCCTCTCAAACTCTTTTTAAGGACTCAGAAAACTCAGGGTTCGCCGGCGGGTTCAATGTATGACTTTTCTGTCGAACCCGCCGGGGCTTGTTTTTGTCGCTGCCAATAACCTGGCTTGGTTCTTAGAGTTTTAATAGACGATCTATTTCCGGGGGTATCTGACCATGCCTTGAGGGCGATAACGATTGCGCCCATCCAAAACCTTTCTCTTGTACGTACAAGTCTTGACATTACCAGTAGCCTTCTCATAGATTTTAGCCACGCTATCCAGCTTTTCTCTGAAAATTGACCTCCAATCCGGCTCACCCGGATTGAGTTGCTCTACCCCTTCCGTTCTACATAACCTTTCCTCAAAGAGGTTCGCCCATGACCCTGAATCCAACAGCCACACTGCCAAAAACCGTGAGTCAATATTACTCGAAGGAATCCATTATGTTTGACCTAAGAAGCCAGGAATATGTCAATTCTTAATATTGATGTTAAACTCACCGATCTTGCCGAAAGCCAGTGGGAATCAGCCCTAACAAAAGCGAAGCGACCCACCATAGATGATTATGCGAGTGAATTCAAAAAGATATCTAACGAACATGAAACTAAAGGGCTGCCGAAACAAGCATCCATTCTGAGTTTATTGAGCCAGATTGGGTACATGCACTTATCTCCAAAAGATACAGATGGTCCTTTCATTCCGATGATGTCAGGACCAGCGGGTCGCACACTTCTACCTGAAGACTTAACAGAAACTGAATTGAGTTTGCTAGAAGAACTTTTCTCACAGACAAAAGACGCAGAATTGAAGGCAAGGCTGGGAGATGTTCTTTGGCTCCGGAGGAAAGATTATAAAGCAGCAGAAGCGGCTATAGATGCTTATATGGATTCTGCCGCAAGGTTGGAGGAGCAAGAGGAGTTTGATAATGTACCAGTACGATTTGAAAGAGCTCTAGGACTAGCTGCTCTTTTTGGTGGAATAAAAAGTCCAAAAGTCGAGCAAGTGCTAGACGCCATTGTGACAATCGTGCGAAATAGAGCTGACGAGAATAACACATTTTGCACTTTTGAACTGCTGGACTTGCTTTTAGACCGAAGATATGGCGATCCTGCAGAATGGGCAAATATTTCAAAGAGTCTTGCACAGCACTTGAATGAAAACTCGGATTTTCACACAGCGCTATTGTATTGGGATAGAGCTGTTCAAGCGTTTAAGTTGGCTAAAAATAATAAGTTGCTTCGTGAAGCCCAGATTTGTGAAGCCGAGACATATGTATCGCTCGCTGATGAAGCCCCAACTGAAATGGTTAAATCCAGTTTCATTCGTGACGCTTTTGAAGCATATCGTCAAATCAGCGATACGGATGGTCGTCGAGAGGAATTGCATCAACGCCTGCTTCGCCACCAGGAAAAAGCGGTCGCCGAAATGGGAGAGATTTCTACTGAGGTAGACTTTAGTGATTTCGTAAAACAGGTTCGGAATGCGGTGAAAAACCAGGATTTCATCCAGGCTCTTTATTCACTTGCTTTAATCACCTCACCGATTGATCCTGATCAACTTCTTAATGAAACAAAGGAAGCAATCAAAAAAACTCCTTTGCAGTTTATAATTAAAGGTGAAAGAGTAAATGCAATCGGCAGAGTTTTGGGCGTAAAGCCGGGTGGGATGGAAGACCCGGATGGAGCTTTAATGGCCATGATGCATAGCAATGCTAATTTTTATCATCAGATCGATGTAGATGCGCGTATCAATCCTGCTCGACTTCAAATCATCCATGATCATCCTTTAGTTCAAGTCAGAGATCTAATGCCGTTAACCCAGCACAACGCTTTCGTTCCGCTTGGGCGTCAAGTTCAGTTTGCGCGAGGACTCTATGCCGGGTTGAAGGGAGATTTTATTATTTGTGGACATTTGCTGATACCGCAGGTAGAAAACTCCTTGAGAGTGACTCTCCAGCGTATGGGAGTGATAACTACAAGCCTTGATTCAACAACAAAACGCCAAAATGAATATAGCCTAAACGTCACTCTTTCTAACTTCAAGGAGCAGCTTGAGCAGATCTTCAAAAGTGAGATTATATTCGAGTTGCAAAATCTACTCGTAGAGCCTTTCGGTGCAAATCTCAGGAATGAAGCAATGCACGGTTTACTAGATGATGATATGTATTTCTCTCACCCAATAGTTTATTTCTGGTGGTTAGTCCTGCGGCTTTGCTGTCTTGGCAATCAAGGTCCTTTGCCAGAGGGTTTCGCGAGAGGCAGTACTGAAAAATCTGAAACCAATGATCAGTCAATGAAAACGAATCATGAGGCTTAAAGTCTGTTTCAAAAGAAGATGGCAATTTCGTATTGCGTGTATGATTGTCGCCGTGGATCATAATGCTTTTCGGTTTTCGTGGATGAGGTCTATCAAAGGGATAAACCTAACAGAAATAACTTTACGGAGTTACCTTAAAGGCCTTGTTAGCTTGACATGTTTTTGGCATTCAGGTCATCCCAAGACGTTAAGCCGCTTAAAAAGTGGTCCGTGCGCTTGATGTTCAATCGGGTAGCTCGGCTGGGATTGTTGCCTGCGTCTTGAGGCAATGGAAGTCAATACCACAACTTACGGATGCGGCGCTGGTGGATCGGTGTTATCTCCTATTTGATTTCAATCAAAACCAACCCACAGCCCCAACCTCCTGCCTCCCCCCATCCTCACTCCTCACCCTCGGGAAGCACCACCACTGTCTGGTTCAGCAGCGGAGCGGTGGCCGGAAAGCGCAAGGTATCTCCCGCGGCGGTAAGCGCCTGGATATAGTATTCCAGGTCGTCCGAGGTCGCATCCGGTCCCAGCCCGGCCGTATAAACGCCCCGGCCAAGCCGCTCGAGCGGTATCTCTGCGAAACTACCCTGGCCCAGGGGCCGCCAGCGGATAACCGCGGTCTCCGGCGACCCGCCGATAAAGATCGCTTTCAGCTTCAATATTTCACCGGTCGACACGCTGGTCCGCGCCACCGGGACAATCAAGCGGGGCGGCCCGCCGTATTCACGGGGCGGCAGGGCCGCCTCGGGCAAAGGCTCGCCTAGAAGCCCGGCCAGCTCTTCTCCAGGACGGGTGAGCAGATCGGGAACGAGGTGTTGCTGCCAGTTGGCGATAGTCCCCAGGCTGCCGGTAGTGGAAACCGAGGCCATGAGCCAGGCCTGCGCCTGGGTGACCGCGGCCGTTAGCTCTATCCGCATAGGCAGAGCCAGCTCCCGGGCCAGCCGTTTCTTTTCGACGGCGTCCCGGCCGGTTTTGGCTTTTTCCAGCGCCAGGGTGAAATTCCTGCGAGTATAGTTTATCCGCGCCACGGCCCGCAGGTAGCGGAAGCTGTTCAGCCAGTAGTCGAAACGCTCCAGGTTGCCGGCCCCCCGGACCTCGGCCCGCAGCCCTGCCAGGTCATCCACGAAAGCATACTTCTCTTGCGTCTCTTCCCAGCTCAGGCTGTCCGGGGCCAAGCCGCCGGGTCCCCCGACCCAGGTGGAGGGCCGGGGCAGGCGGCCATCCAGGGACGTGAAAATCCGCGCGGCCGGTTCGGCTACTTCCGGCCCGAACTGCTGGAGGGCCCAATCGGCGTAGAAATCCGCCGAGGGCAGGTCGCGCGGTCGCGCTTCCGCGGCTGAATCGGCGTTCGCGCCGGAGCCGCCGCTATTCCAGCCGGTCTGGTCCCAGGCCGCCTGGGCCAGGGCGGAGACGTTCGGCCCGAGGATACGCGTACGCCAATGGATGCCAAAGAGACCCGTGCAGCCGTAGGCCAGGGCATCCGCGGCATCCCGGCGCATCCTGCCGGCCCAGAGCTGAGGGATAATCAGCGCCGGGTCATCCTCCAGCCAGGGGATGGCCCATTTCGGCCGGCCGTTCACCGAGGCGAACCCCGGCTCCACCGGCTCCATGCCCACCTCCCGGTTGATACAGCTCAGGGGCATCTCCTTGGGAAGCTCCTTATCGAACAAGGCCCGGTCGCTCTGCGGGCCCAGCACCCAGCCGCAGGTGGCGAGGGTGAAAGGCGCTTTCACGTTTTCCGCAGCAGCCCGGGCTGCTGCCAGGTCGGCGAGCGTGGCTTTCACCTGTCCGGGCGTGGCGCCCTGCCAGGTCCAGTCCTCCGGGGTCCAGAACCAGTAATAGTCCAGGGGATAGTTTTCCATGATCCGCCGGAAAATCCCCTCGTACAGATGAAGCGCAACTGTCGAGTCGGCCGGGTCGAGGCCACGCTTTTTCAGCCGGGCGGCCAGGACCTCCGGCACCACCAGCGGGGTCTCCGTGCCCACGCAGGTCCGGACTCCCAGGCGGTGGGCGAAACTGAAAGCCTCCCGCAGGAGTTTTCCGAAACGCTCGAACAGCGCGTTACAGTCCGCGGGCGCAGCCGGCCAGGGAGCCATCCCCTCCATGTAGTCCGCGCCATAGGCATCCCGCTCGTAGAGTGCGTCCGCGCCGAAAGCGTAGTCGCTCGTTTTTTCCGGCTGATAGCCCCAGGTGCCGCTGAGAGTGGTGAAATGACGGGCCGGGTAGCTGAAAGCGACAGTG
>JAZDIG010000387.1:0-3916 GCA_043805105.1 Candidatus Glassiibacteriota bacterium
AGGAAAAGAAGCCGGTAGCGGAGCAGAGCCAGAAGTAAGGACACGAATCTGGAACAGGTGTCTGGAGAAACCCTCCCGATGGCAGAACGGGAAAAAACCTTTCGTTAGTTCACTAATGAAAGGTTTTTTTCCGGCTGCGGAGACGGCGGCGGAAGAAAGGACAGCCAGTGCGCCAGTTGATGGATGCAGACATGATCGGCCGCTCGCTCAAGCGAATGGCCCACGAAATCCTCGAACAGAACCGGGGCAGCGGCTCCCTGCTGGTGGTGGGAATCCATACCCGGGGAGTCAATCTGGCCCAGCGGCTCGTGCGCTACATCGACGAGATCGAGGGCGGCGAAGTGGCCACCGGCAAGCTCGATATCACTCTCTACCGGGATGACCTGCGTCACACTGCGGTTCAGCCGGTGGTCCGCAGCACCGACCTCCCGCCGGACATTACCGGCAAGACCGTGATCCTGGTCGACGACGTCCTCTTTACCGGTCGCACCGTGCGGGCCGCCCTGGATGCGCTGATCGATTTCGGCCGTCCGGCCGCGATCCGCCTGGCGGTGCTGGTCGACCGGGGCCACCGCGAGCTGCCTATCCGCGCCGACTACGCCGCCAAGGAAATTTCCACCGCGAAAGACGAACAGGTGGTGGTCCGGCTGCGGGAAGTGGATGGCAAGGACGAGGTCCTGATTAAGAAATCCTGATTGATCGTACCGCGTGTTTTCCGGCGGCAGCGCACCTTGAACAATCAAACGAAATGCTCAAATGCAATTTACCCGTAAGCACCTGCTCGGCCTCGAGGAACTCGCCGACGAAGAAATCCGCATGATCCTCGATACGGCCGTGCCTTTCAAGGAAATCAGCGAAAGGCAGATCAAGAAAGTCCCCGTCCTGCGGGGCAAGACAATCGTCAATCTCTTCTTCGAGCCCAGCACCCGTACCCGCACTTCCTTCGAGTTCGCTGAAAAAAGACTCAGCGCAGACACCATCAATATCAGCACCTCGCAGAGCAGCGTGGTCAAGGGCGAGACCCTGGTCGACACCGCGCGCAATATCGAAGCGATGAAGATCGATATGGTGGTGATCCGTCATTCGGCTTCCGGTGCGCCGGCTTTCCTGGCCCAGAGGATCGCCTCCAACGTGATCAACGCCGGGGATGGCTGGCACGAGCACCCCACCCAGGGACTGCTGGACATGTTCACCATCCGCGAACATAAGGGAAAACTCGAGGGGCTCAAGGTGGTCATAGTCGGAGACATCGTGCACAGCCGGGTGGCCCGCTCCAACATTTTCGGCCTCAGGAAAATGGGGGCGGAAGTGGGCGTCTGCGGTCCGCCCACCCTGGTTCCGGGGACGATCGCGCAACTGGGCGTGACCATCTACCCCACGGTCGAGGACGTGCTGGCCGAGGCGGACGTGATCAACGTGCTGCGCATCCAGCTCGAACGCATGCAGAGCAGTTCCTTCCCCTCCCTCGGCGAGTACAACCGCCTCTACGGCATCACTAACGCCAGGCTCGCCAGGGCGGCCAAGGACGTGCTGATTCTGCATCCCGGCCCGATGAACCGCGGCGTGGAAATCGATTCCGATGTGGCCGACGGCGACCACCAGGTGATTCTGAAACAGGTGACCAACGGTGTGGCGGTCAGGATGGCCGTGCTGTTTCTGCTGGCTGGCGGTATTCCCGCCGGCGCGGCCGAGGCCGCAGCAATGCGTGAACAGGAAACGAGTTAATGTAAGGCAGGTGATTCTTGGACCGTCTTCTGCTGAAAGGTGGGCGGGTGGTCGATCCCGCCAACAATATCGACGAACAGCTCGACCTCCTGCTGGCCGGCGGTAAAGTGGCCGAAATCGGCAAAGAACTCGCCCCCGACGGCGCGGTGGTGATCGACGCTGCGGGCAGGACCGTGGTGCCGGGCCTGATCGACATGCACGTACACCTGCGCGAGCCAGGGCGCGAGGACGAGGAGAACGTGGAAACCGGTTGCCGGGCCGCCGCCGCCGGCGGCTTTACCGCGGTGGCCGCCATGCCCAATACCGATCCGGTCACAGACAACCAGGCCGCGATCGGCTACATTATCCGCGAGGCGATCCGGGCCGGATTCAGCCGGGTCTACCCCATCGGGGCGATCACCAAGGGCAGCCGGGGCGAAAGCCTGGCCGAAATGGGCAGCATGATCGAAGCCGGCGCGGTGGCTTTCACCGATGACGGGCTGTGCGTGGCCAGCGCCGAAATGATGCGCAAGGCGCTCACTTATTCCAAAATATTCGACGTGCCGGTGATCCAGCACTGCGAAGACCCGACCCTGAGCGGGGGCGGGGTGATGAATGAGGGCCTTACCGCCACCCGGCTCGGCCTGCCGGGCATCCCGGCCGAAAGCGAGGAGATAATCGTCTACCGCGACTGCGCGCTGGCCCGCCTGTGCGGGGCGCGCTTTCACGTGGCGCACATCTCCACCTCCCGCTCGGTGGAAATCGTACGGCGGTTCAAGGCGGAGGGAGTGAAGGTGACGGCCGAGGCGACGCCGCACCACTTCACCCTGACCGAACAGGCGGTGGACGGCTACGACACCAATGCCAGGATGGCGCCGCCGCTGCGGACCCAGGCCGACCTTGATGCGCTCAGGCGCGGCCTGGCCGACGGCACTATCGACTGCATCGCCAGTGACCACGCGCCCCATCATTACGACGAGAAGGAAGCCGCCTTCGCCGATGCCCCCAACGGTATCATCGGCCTGGAGACCTCGTTCCCGGTATCCTACACCGAGCTGGTGCTGGGCGGGGTGCTCGATTTAAGCACACTGATCAGGCGGATGAGCACGGCTCCGGCCCGTCTTCTCAAACTGCCCGGCGGCAGCCTCGGCGTGGGCGACCAGGCCGATGTCACCGTGCTCGACCTGGACCGGCAATGGACCATCGACAAGAACCGTTTCTATTCCAAGAGCCGGAACACGCCTTTCCATGGCCGGAAGGTTACCGGAAGCGCCGTCACTACCATTGTCGGCGGAAAAGTGATATGGAAGTTGTAGCTCCCGGTCCACAGTTATATCTTTATCCGGGAGGGTGAATCGTGAACGAACAGGAAACGAACCGGAGCGAGGGTCGCACCGGGCGGATCGGACTGGCCGCGCTCGCCATCTACGTGATAGTGCTGGCGCTGGCTGCGGTTAGCGAAGTCTTCGATCTCGGCTGGTTCGACAATCCTTTCTTCAAGTGAGCGGCCCACAGGCTCGCCGGGGACGGATCTGGGCCGAGGCCGGAGAACAGCAGGAGAATGCAATGCAGAACTACCGGAATCCGGTTTTAGGTGGCGTCGCTGTCTCATGGTATGTCGGTCTGGCTTTTTTCGTTATGATCTTTGCAGCCGCGATCACGGGTTGCGGGAAAAAAGAAGACCCGCAGCTCGTCGCGGAGAGAAAGATGGTGACCGAGGGCGTCGAAATATTGCGGGGCGGCACTCCGGTACAGCGTGACTCAGTGATCCGCACCCTCTATAACCTGAAGAACCCCGGCCTTTTGCAGCAGTACCTGCAGGACACCGATCCCAACGTTCAGATCGGCGTGGTGAGCGCTATCGGTTTCCTCAAGGACAAATCCGCCGCCCCTGCGCTGAACCAACTGCTGCTTTCGGTCAAGGACTACCTGTTGTGCGAGACGATCGTTTTCGCCATCGGCGAGCTGGCCGACACCTCCAGCGTGCCGGTGCTGGTCTCCCTGCTCGAGGACCCCGCGGTCGAGCGCGACCTGCGCCTGTCGATCCCCATCACTCTGGCCGCGTTCGGCCGTACCGAGGCGTCGGGCAAGGTCGAACAGGCTTTCGTGAAGATTCTCGACCAGCAGGGTGAGGACATCGAGCTTTGCAGCTACATCGCGGTCGGCATCCTGGAAATCCTGCGGCCGGGGAACTACGAGCTTTTCCACGGCC
>JAZDIG010000388.1:0-5547 GCA_043805105.1 Candidatus Glassiibacteriota bacterium
CTGCCCGCTCCGGTCTCTCCAGCGGGGCGACTTCCCGGCCGCCTCGCGCAAGGCCCGCACGAACGTTTCCCGGTACTGGCGGGCTTCCTCGGCAAACTCCCTAGCCCGCGGATGGCCGATCCGCTCCAGCAGCCGGACCGCGGCGGCCAATCCCTTGTAGTTCCAGCCGACGTTCCAGACCGATTGCGTGCTCACCCTGCGGTCGGTGTCGACCGCCGGCGGCAACACTCCCTCCACTCCCTCGTGGCCTTTCTGCGCCCGCGCCTGCTTGAGGAAATCGCAGGCCTGGAGCACCGGTTCCCGCCAGCGCTCGATGAATTCATGGTCGCCGGTCAGGAGGGCGTGCCGGGCCACTTCGTAGAGGACCGCGCCGTGGTCGGCCAGCCAGTCGATGGAGGTGAGCGACTTGGGTGAGGAGAAATAGCCGGGATGCAGCTGATAACTCGGGCCGGGCGGCTTTGTCGTACCCTGGTTGGTCCGGAAAATCTCCAGGTGCCGTTCCACTACGGCGTGGTAGCCCAGGTTGTCCAGCAGCATGTGGGAGACCATGGAAGTTGGAGTTGGCCAAAGACGAGCGTAAGTCCAGGAGCCGGAAAGGAATGAGTACTCCCCGGAGTAAGGATTTTTTTCAGCGATGATTTGGGCGAACTGGACGCTCCGGCGGATCGCCTGATCGAGCTGCCCCTCGGGCGTCACGATCCGGGCCGCGGATTCCGGTCTGGCGCTCCAGAAACTATCGCATTCGGCCAGGGCCCCCTCGTAGCCCAGGCGCATTTCCGCCTCCAGTTCGGAGCGCCCGGCCGGGATCATGGGAACCAGCAGGTCGAGATGAGTGCTTTCCCGGGCCGGCAGGGTGAGAGTGAGATAGTAATCTCCCCCCGGCCTGGGCTTTTGCCCCGGAGCGGTAACCGGGTCTCGCCGGGTAAAGCTCGACCTCACCGAATCCGCCGGGAGCACGGCCAGGCGCACCCGACCGTCGTCTTCGTTTACCAGAAAGCCCTCACCTGTCACTCGCTGGGCGGTCAGCTTGCGCGGGTAGGCCGACCGTTCCGGAAATACCTTGAGGTTGTCTTCGACCTCCATGCTCGTGCGGACGTGGACCGCTCCCAGGTGCAGGATGAAGCTGCAGCTCGCGGGGGCCTGGATTTCATCCACGGCGGCGATGGAAAGCCGGAGCCAGGCGAAAAGCGGTTCGATACCGGTCTCGACCTCTTTTCCCCCCGGCACGTGGGCGAAGACCTCCTGACGCAGGACCAGGCCCTGCCGGAGCCGCCATTCGGTCCAGAGTACGGGCGCGGCCCTGTTTTCCCAGCCCTGAAGGCCCAGACCCATATCCGGCGTATCGCTCATCTGATAGGGCTCTCTGCCGGAGGATTCCGGTATCAGGCTGTCAGCCGAGGGGGTGATGGTGAGCTGGAGGTCGCGGCCGGCCCACGGTTCGGTGACTTCCCGGCCCTGGGGATGCGGATGGGCGATCAGGGTGCCGTCGTAGAGCACGTTGAAGCGGAACAGATGGTCCTTCCAGCCCACCGGCGTCCAGACGTTCTGCGGGTCCGGCCACCAGGATCGCGCACTCACCGCATCCGGTTCCGGTGTGGACTCCGCCGGCCCGGCCGCCGGCTTTTCCCGGCAGGCCGGGGCCAGGATACCGAGACAGAGTAAAACCAGCCGGGTGGATAGTCGTCCGGTAAAGCCCGGTGTGGAGACTTTCTGTTTTCCGTTCATCGTTCACCTCGAGGGTTTTTTCTTGAATTTATCGTTTATCTTTCCGGGCCGCAGGCGCGGCCAGGATACGCTCCACTTGTGCCGGGCCTACCGTGACCGCAGTTAAGGCTTTCCGGCAGGCGATCGGCATAATCCTCTCCTGAACGGGCGTTCGGTTCAGCACCCCGGATACCAGCGCACGGCGTTGTCATGGAAGATTTTTTTCAGCACCTCCAGGGGCAGGTCGAGTCCCCGGCAGGTGTAGCCCTTTCTGACTTCATCGACCACGACCTCCTCACCGGTGGCCAGGTAGCGGTAATCCAGATCGTAGACCCGTTCGAAGCGGGCCAGTTGTTCGACGAGGCTGGCGCCGCGGTCGTCGATCAGGTTGTCGGTCCCGTATAGGAGCCGGTCCTGGAAGCGCATGATGAACCTGATCACCTTTTCCCGGTTCTGGACGGCCAGATGCGCGATCCAACCCGCCAGGTCGACGGCGAAATTGGGGTAGCGCTCGAACCTCACGGTCAGCTCGTCCACGTTGTACTCCAGGCTGCCCAGGTGGCAGCCCACCACCCGCAGCCCCGGCCGGCGCGCCAGCAGCCTGTCCCGCGCGTCGATCTGGGCCCAATAGCCCGGCACTCCTGGCAACTGGAGGCCGTAGTAGCGGGGGAACTGGCGGTAGTATTCCCGGTCGCCTTCGATGGTCATCGATTCGAGCGGGAGCCAGCAGTTGCGCGGCTCGCCGATATGCGCCACCAGGGTCTTGCCCCGCTTCCCGACCAGCTCGAAGACCGGGTCCAGCCGGCGGTCATCCACCATCACGAAGCTCGAATCCGGGTCGCGCAGGACCATGCCGAGATCTTTCCAGACTTTCACCGCCACCGCGCCCTGCTCGAATCCATCCTCGATCCGGGCCAGGGTCGAATCCAGCCAGTGTTCGCCGCCCCAGCCGTCCAGGGGGAAAGACACCGCCCAGCTTACCCGCTCCGGGTAGCGGGTGTGGAAGCGCCGGGCCAGTCGGAGCTGTTCAGCAAGGTCGTCCTGGCCGCCCAGCTCGAAGGTACAGATGTCGAGCCACTTCAGGTTGTGCCGGGCCAGCATGGCAAGGAAAAGTTTTTCCCCGCCCTCCGGGAATCCCATCAGGTGCGCGTGGGAATCGATTTTGGGCAGCGCTCTCAAGGAATCAATCTTAGCTGCCGGAACTCCTGCCTGTCCGGCGGCGGTATTTTCGGCGGGAGGGGAAGCGATGATTGCGGCGGCTATCAGGATCGCAACGGCGGCGAATCTGCCTGCGGTAATAAGCGGCGGTGTATTTCTCACAGGACTCTCCTGCCGGCTTGCGTAAAAATGGATTATATCAGGGAAACATCGGGAGTGCAGGTCATACGGCGTACGCGGTTATACATATTTCAGGTCACGGTCCAGGGTCTGGGGTAGAGGTCGAGGCAGCGCACTTCGAGCTCGGGCCAGGTGGCTTCCAGCGACCGACGTCCGAAGGTATCCAAGGCGGTAATCGTCTCACTTACTCTTCCGGTGAGTGATCCTCGCCAGTTCAGCCCGGTTTTCCCGGATTTTCCGGGCGGCGGCTGCGACCAGGCGCACGTTCCGTTCCTGGAGCAGGACATCATTGGGGAGGGTGATGTGCCGCTTCAGGCTCACCTGTTCGGCCACCGGGCAGCGGACTTTGCTGTAGTCCATCCAGCCCTGGTAGTAGCCGCAGCTCACCGGGCAGCCGGTCCGGTCGAAACTCATTGAGCTGAAAGCGGGTAACTGGTAAACCGGGACCTTGTAGCCCACTCCCAGCCCAGCGCCCTCGGCGGCCATCGCTTCCAGGAACCGGTCGCGGCTGATACCGAACCGGTCCTCATCGAAACGCAGCACGTAGAAGTAGTAGCCCCGCTGAGTGATCCGACCGTCCCGGGCGAGGGGTTCCAGGCCGGGCAAGCCCTCCAGTTCCCTGGAAAGAATCCCGGCGTTACGCATCCTCTTTTCCGTCTGCTTCTGCAGCTTGCGGAGCTGGGTGCGCAGGATTGCGCCCTGAAATTCGGTGAGCCGGTAGTTGGGGCCGACAGTCGTATGTTCGTACTTTTCGCTGCCCAGGGCCCGGCCGATGTGGTGGTAGGCGTAAGCCTTTTCGTAGAGTTCACGGGAGTCGGTCACCACCGCGCCCCCCTCGCCGCAGGTCAGGGACTTGGACTGCTGGAAGCTGAAAGTGCCGAAATCTCCCAGGCAGCCGACTTTCCTGCCGCGCCAGGCCGTTCCCTGGGCGTGGGCGCAGTCCTCGATCACTTTCAGTCCGTGTTTGCCGGCGATTTTCAGGATGGCGTCCATGTCGGCGGGGTAGCCGGCGTAGTGGACCACCACCACCGCCCTGGTGCGCGGGGTGATCTTGCGCTCGATATCCGCGGGGTCGATCTGGCAGGTGGCCTCCAGGACGTCGGCGAAGACCGGCACGGCCCGGGCGATCAGGACAGCGGAGGCGGAGGCGATGAAAGTGACCGAGGGCACTATGACCTCGTCCCCGGGACAGATTCCCAGGGCCCGCAGAGCCACCTCGATGGCCACCGTGCCGTTGGCCACGCAGAGTACGTGGCGGGCATCGTGGTACCGGCCGAACTCTTTTTCGAATTTTTCGACTTCCCGGCCGGCAAAGCGCCACCAGGCGCCGCTTCCGGCCACCCGGGCCACAGCCCGCACATCGGCCTCGGTGACCACCGGCCACTTTATCGAATATCCTTTTTTCGACAGCGGCGCACCCCCCGCCAGAGCCAGGACAGCCATTTAGACCCTTCCTTTCTTCTGCATTGACCCAATATACATTATACCAGGTAAGTACCGAACCAGCCGCCGGATTTACCGCTGCCGGCAAGGCCGTCATCTCCCGGCGGACAGTCTCCGGCGCTGCATCACCCGGTTGACCAGCACCAGCGCCACTCCGATCGAGAGCATCATCAAAGCCAGGGATAAATTAATCATCCGCCCCGCCAACGGCAGGTCCAGCAGCACCAGCAGAAATGCCCCCGCACCCATCAGAATGGCGGTCCAGCCGGTTATGAGGAAGCTGCCGGTGTCGGTCGCCCGGCTGTCGCCCACTTCTTCAGCCGCTACCGGGGTGGACATCTTGCCGAAAAAGGCCGCGAGTTTTTCCCGGTAGCGGCCCCCGGCCCGCAGAAAAAGCCCGGGGATGAAATAGATCGCCGCGCTCACCGAGCCGACGCCGAAAATTTGCTGGACGAAGGATATATCTTTTCCCAGCAGCAGGTAAAGGATACCGATCGCCAGGCCGATGCCGAAGGAAGCCAGGCCGGCCCAGGCTGGGGTCCGGCGGTAAAACAGGCCGAAAATGATCGGGATGCCGGCCGGGACGATCACCACGCCGCCGATCGTGAGCATGAGCTTGAAGACTCCTCCCTTGACCTGAGCCTGGACTATGGCCGCCAGGATGACGAGAGTCCCCAGCAACAGGGTGACGATCCGGCCGATCAGGAGAAGAGCCCGGGGACTGGCTTTCTTCCAGAAGACCTGATTGACGATGTCCTCGGTGATCACCGCCGCGTAGACGTTGAAGTTCGAGCTGAGGGTGCTCATGGTGGCCGAAAGCATGGCGGCCAGCAGGATACCCATCGCCCCGGAGGGCAGGAATTTCAGGCAGAAGGCCACGTAAGCCGCCTCCTGGGGTGCGTTCAGCCCGACCGTGAGCGTACTCAGGTCGATTCCCAGCAGGCGGGTCATTATCGGCGGGGTGAGCCAGATCAGCGGGGCCGGCAGGAGCAGGAGCATGGTGAGCAGGGCCGTTTTCCTGGCCTGCCGCTCGTCCCTCACCGAAAAATAGCGCTGGGCCGC
>JAZDIG010000389.1:0-2346 GCA_043805105.1 Candidatus Glassiibacteriota bacterium
GAATTCCGTTTCATGATCGGGCTGGAGCCGCTGCCCGAGCGTACGCCGCTGCGCGCGACGGTGGTGCGCACGCTCCAGCAGAAGGACTACACGATCGAGGTGCTTCACTTTCAGAGCCTGCCGGGCTTCTACGTCACCGCCGATCTTTACCGGCCGCGTCAGGGCCGGGGGCCTTACCCGGCGGTGATCTGGGGGCCGGGGCACGGCGACGGCGTGTACGGCACCAAGACCAGCCGCCAGCCCCACGCCGCCCTCTGGGCCCGGGCCGGCTATATCTGCCTGGTGGTGGACCCGATCCAGGCCGCGGAGGTTTTCGGAATCCACCACGGTCTGGCCGGATACGGGTTGCGGGACTGGTATTCGCGGGGCTACACGCCGATGGCGATCGAGGTCTGGAACGCCATGCGCGCCGTGGATTACCTGATCTCGCGGCCGGACGTGCTCGCCGATAAGCTCACTATCACCGGCGTTTCCGGCGGGGGCCACCTGAGCTGGATGGCGGGTGCGGCCGAGCCCCGGCTGACAGTGGTGCAGCCGGCCGCCGGCACCGCCGACGTATTGACTCACATACGGCGCAACCTGCAGGGTATGCACTGCGACTGCGCCTATTTCGTCAACACCTACCGCCACGACTGGCCCACACTGGCCGCCCTGATCAGTCCGCGGGCTTTCCTGATGCACAACTCCACGGGCGATGCCTACTATCCGCCGGAAGGCTACACCGCGGTGCTGAAGAAAGCCAAGGAGATTTATGGCTGGTACGGCGTGACGGACAAGGTGGACATGTGCGAAGTGCCCGGCCCCCACGGCTATTATCCTTTCCAGCGGCAGAAGGCGGTGGACTGGAGCAACCTCTGGCTGTTCGGGAAAAAGACGCAGGTCAAGGAGAAGCCGGTCCAGGAAGTTCCCGCCGAACAGCTCGGCGCCCTGGGCGGAATCTACGGCGAGCACCCGCAGAACATAAACGCGACCGTCCAGGACGTCCTGGCTCCCGCAGTCAGGCTCGAACCGGTCAGCTCCCGCGCCGACTGGGAGAAAAAACGGTCGGAAGTGATGAAAGCCCTCCGGGAAGTGGTGTTCCGGAACATGCCGGCCGAAGTGCAGCCGAAACGGAGCGGGCAGGGTGAGGGTGAGGCTTACGCGCTGGAGACCGAACCGCCGGTGACTGTGGGCATGATCTCGGACGTGCCGCGGGCCGAGGGAGGGATAAAGGCCGCGGTGCTCTACGTGGCCTCCCCGGGCGACCAGTGGCGGGACGTGGCCTGGGGATTCATGAAGCCGTTCCCCCTTCCGGAAAAGCCAACTTCCAGGCACATGGTCTACCCGCGTGGTATCGGCGGCAGGCTCTGGGACGGGCCGACACTCGAGCGTAATGAGCGGGACGCCCTGATCCTGGGGCGCACCCTGGACGATATGCGCCTGTACGACGTGCTCTGCGCTATCGAGTCGGTCTGTTCCGACCCGTCCTTTTCTGGGGTTGATGAACTGACCCTGGTGGGCAAGGGCGAGAGCGCGATCCTGGCCGCCTATGCGGCGATCCTGGACCAGCGGGTGACCCGCGTGATTCTGCATTCTCCGCCGGTTACCCATCAGGATGGCCCGCACTTTTTGCAGGTCCTGCGCTACACCGATATCCCGCAGGCGCTGGCGCTTTTGGCCCCCCGCTGCGAGCTGGTATTCCTGACCCATGAGTACGATGAATTCAGCTATACGAAGGGGATTTACGAGCTGATGGGCGCAGGCGAAAAGTTCCGGCGCTGCGTGGCGGTGACTCAGGCGCTGAACCTGAAGCCGGGGTATTGAAGTATCAGCCGGTACCCGGAAAGCCTCAGGCCGCATCCTCTCCGGAGAGTGCGGCCTGTTTTTCATTTGCCTGGATGAGATTTCTTGTGGCTGCCGGCGGGCTTTCCTATCTTATCTTCCAGCCCGGAGCCGTGATGCTGCGCCCGCCGGGAAATGCCTTTCCCGGATAAAAAGGGTGGCGGAACTCGGAATTTTTCTTTTCCGCCCAAGTTCCGGCCGGAGACAGACAGCCTTATGCTTCGACTCGGCGCGGTAGACCTCTTCATCGTTTCCTTCTATTTCGTCTTCGTCCTCGGTGTCGGCTACCTGCTGAAGCGCAGGACGAAGAGCGGGGAAGATTTTTTCCTGGCCGGCCGCAGTCAGAGCTACTGGGTGGCGGCGATTTCCTTCATCGCCGCGAGTATGGGGGCCCTGGAGCTGATGGGCTGGAGCGCGGCGACCTACCAGTACGGGATGCTGGCCGTCCACTGGTACTGGATCGGAGTGGTGCCGGCGATGCTGATCCTGGGGCTTTTCATGATGCCCTTTTACTACATCAGCCGG
>JAZDIG010000390.1:0-3881 GCA_043805105.1 Candidatus Glassiibacteriota bacterium
GGACCCCGAGCACCGGATCGGCGATCCGCCCACCCGGCTCGAACTGCATAAAAACTCGCCGGGGTACCGGCTGATCCTGAACAACCTGCTTTTCCCGGCGGCCAAAAAGAAAGAATTGAAAACCTGAGCCTGCGGCCCGGGTCCGGCCGGCCAGGGGAGATACGGAAGATTTGAAACTCACCGCTATTCTGGGTGCTATCGGCGCGGCCAGCGATCCGGCCAGAACTTTCGGCGTGGAAATCGAAGGCCTGGAGGTCGACAGCCGCAAGACCACTCCGGGCGACCTTTTTTTCGCTGTCCCGGGCGGGAAAGCCGATGGCCACGATTTCCTGGAGATGGCGCGGAGTAAAGGCGCGGCCGGAGCAGTCGTGTCGCATCGGGTGACCGGCTGTCCCCTCGAACAGTTCGTGGTCCCCGACACCCGCCGGGCTCTGGCCCTGGCCGCCTGCGAGTTTTACGGGCACCCCTCCCGCAGGATGCCCCTGGTGGGAGTGACCGGCACCAACGGCAAGACCACGATCGCCTATCTGGTCCGGCAGATTCTGGCGTCCCAGGGAATCAAGTGCGGCCTGCTGGGTACTATCCGGAACATTATCGCCGAGGATGAAGTGGCGCCGAGCGAGCTGACCACCGCCATGGCGCACGACATCCAGCAGCTCCTGGCCCGGATCCGCGAACGGGGCAACCGGGCCGCGGTCATGGAAGTCAGCTCCCACGCTCTCGACCAGCACCGCACTTTCGGCACCCGCTTCGAAGTGGCAGTCTTCACCAACCTCACCCCCGACCATCTCGACTACCACCGCGACATGGAAAGCTATTTCAGGGCTAAGAGCCTCCTGTTCGAGGGGCTCGACTTGTCGGCGCGTTCGGTGATCGGCTGGGATGACCCGTACGGCGAAAGGCTGGTGGCGCAGGCGAAAGGCGCAATCCTCACTTTCGGCCGGAGGAAAACCAGCAATATCAGGATCGTGAGATGGAAGCCGCTGAAAACGGGATCGAGGGTGGAACTCGAGATATTCGGCCAGAAGATCGCCGGCCGGGTCAAGCTGATCGGCGGGTTCAACGCTTACAACGTGGCCGGCGCGGCCGGCGCGGCCCTGGCTCTGGGCGTGACCCGGCCGGGCATTCAGGAGGCGCTCGCCGGGCTGGAGCCGGTGCCGGGACGGATGGAGCCGGTCGAGGCCGGCCAGCCATTTTCCGTGCTGGTAGACTACGCCCACACTCCGGATGCCCTGGACAAGGCCCTCGCCGCGGCCCGCGAACACACCCGGGGCCGGCTGGTGAGCCTGTTCGGCTGCGGCGGCGACCGGATGAAAGAAAAGCGCGGACCCATGGGCTCGATCTCGATCCGTCTGGCCGATTACAGCGTCATCACCTCCGACAATCCCCGCACCGAAAACGCCGAATCGATTATCGAACAGATCGTGGCCGGGGTGAAAGCCGCAGGCGGAGTCAAAGGGGAGAACTACACGGTCATTCCCGACCGCCGGGAGGCGATCCGCCACGCCCTGACGCTCTTGAAGGGAGGGGATACTCTATTGATCGCGGGCAAGGGGCACGAAGACTACCAAATCCTGCCCACCGGCAAGATTCATTTCGATGACCGCGAGGAGGCGCGTGAGGGGCTGAAAGATTTAGGGTACGGGGGGTGAGGGCTCCGCCCGGCCACCCCTCTCCGGAAGTCAGAAGCCAGAAGCCAGAAGCCGGAAGTCAGAAGCCAGAAGCCAGAAGACAGAAGCCAGAAGACAGAAGACAGAAGCCAGAAGACTCCACCGCCAACTCCCGCTTTACCACTTTGCCGCTCTGTCACTGTCTTTAGTCCCTCAGTGCCTTCCTTTCAAATCTGTGCCTTTACTTTGTCACTTTGTCACTCTGTAACTCTGTCACATTGTAACTGTCTTTAATCCCTACTTATTCTCATCCTTAAATTCGCCCTTGGCGAGGCCTTCCATGCGGTTGTCTTTCAGGGTCACCGAGCCTGCGCCCTTGGTTACGTAGACCCCGTACTGCTGGGTCCTGGCTGGACCCTGGCGGGTATCGGCGATATGGTTGTTCTCGATCACGATGTCGCCGGCGTGCGGGTCGACGTAGACGCCGTAGCCGCTCTTACTGTCGCCGTTGTCGACGATCTCGTTTTCACGGAACACGTTGCGGTGCCCGCTCAATTTCAATGACTCCTTGCGGAAATAAACCCCGGCGAAGCCGTTGCCGCGGATCGTGTTCTTGACGAACAGGTTGTCGGTGTCCTTGTGGCCGATCGAGATGCCGTAGAGGCCGTTGTTTTCGATCAGGTTGTCGCTGAACCGGCCGTAACGCACCCGCCAACAGAGGAAGAAGCCGATCTGGCCGTTGTCGTGGAAATGGCAGCCGGTGATTTCAGCATTGGGGCTGCCTGTGCCGGGATGGACGCCGTAGTTCGAGTTGCCGAAGGATTCGCAGTCGATCACCTTGATCCCGTCGGTGATCTGGAAGCTGATCCCATCGCCGTTGTAATAGCGGGCGGTGCAGCCCCGGATTGTGCAGTTGGTGGATTCGTAGAGGTAGATCGCGCCGCCGCGGCAGCCATCGATGAAGTAGGGATTCTCGCTCAGGTTGCCGTCCACGGTGATGTTTTCGATTACGACGTTGTTCACGCCGATACCGCAGAGGATCGGGAACTTGTTTTCCACCCGGGCGTTTTTGTTTTCATAATCGTAATCCCGCCAGGTGCGTTTGGTGAGGAACAGGGTATCGCCACGGACTTCCCTGACCGCGGTGACTGTTATCGCCCAGTCGCCGTCGTATTCATCGTCCAGCACGCTGATCCCCATGCCCGGCTTGAACTTCTCCGGTTCGGCCACCACCAGGACGTCCTCGCCGTAGTCGCCGCAGTCGATCACGCGGGAATCCACGCCGGGGCCTTTCCTGAGCACGGTTTCACCAGCCGTGCCCCGGACGACCACGTCCGAACAGGGAATGAACAGGCTGTTCAGCATCTGCCAGGTCCCGCCGCCGATTACCAGCGTATCACCCGGGTTCAGCATGTCCGCGGCTTTCTGCAGGGCCGCGTTGTCGTCGCCGACCACGTCCGCCTGGCCGGACTGCGCCACGGTGATCACTCTAGGGCCGGTGGTTGCGGTTTTCATTTCCGGACCGCCGCGATTACAGGCTGAGGCCAGCAGGAACGGCACGAGCAGGAGAGCCGGGGCGAGGGCAGTGAGGGAAAAGTTCATGGTGCTTCCTCCGGGTTGAGTCTTTAAAGCCATTTGGTAGCATAACGCTAAATGTAGTTGACTTATATATAATTAAGAAATAGTAATAATAAACTACTTGAAGTGGAGATGGTCATCTGTAATTTATGCGTGTCCGCCTGCCCTTTAATCCACCGGCAAGTTTAAGCCAATCTGGCCGTTGCCGCAACATATTACATACTGGACCCGTCGTTCCGGGAGCGGTCGCCGGCCGTCCGGATAGGCTGGACTATCCGCGAGGCGAGCAGGAACAGGCCCCAGACCGCAAGCAGTCCTCCTTCGATAAGCACTTCTGCGGATGGTCCGAATACACCACCCGCATATTTATCGATCACTTCGGCCGTGGCGTATACCGCCAGGGCCACCCCGAAAGCGAGTGTGATGCGGCCCCAGCGGTACCTGACCGGATAGATCCGGCGCGTCAGGATGTAAAGCAGCACGGCCTGCAGCACGTAGGCGGCCAGCGTGGCCCAGGCCGAACCCATCATGCCCAAGTGCGGGATCAAGAGGAAATTGGCGGCAATGTTGAACGCGGCGGCCACGCCGGTGGTCCAGGCGTAAAACTGGGTCCGGCCGGTGAGGTCGCAGCCCACGGTGAGGTTGACGTAGATTCCGTAGAACACGTAGGAAATCATCACCGGCGGGATTACC
>JAZDIG010000391.1:0-5294 GCA_043805105.1 Candidatus Glassiibacteriota bacterium
CAACTCAGGGAGGGTGGAGGAAGCGGAAAGCCTGTTGCTGAAAGCCCTCGGGACCGGTATCCGTACCAGAACCACCCGCCTGGACCTCGCCGCGCTCTATGCCGGCCACGGCCGGGAGGAGGAAGCCCTGGCGATCTACAGCCGCTACCCGCTCGACGAGCTGGACCAGAGAGGTCTCGAATTCATGGGCGCCCGTTATTTTGCTGGGAACCAGCCCGAGCTGGCGATCCGCTGCTTCCGGGCGATGGCCGAAAGGGATTCCACTCTGGCCCGGGCCTTCAACAACCAGGCCGTGGCCTACGAACGCCTCGGTAGCCACCGGCCGGCGGATTCCCTTTATCTCCGGGCGCTGGCCCTGGAGCCGGAGTACCTGGACGCTCATTTCAACCGCGGGAACCTTTTGCGGGGAGTCGGGAACCTGGCCGGGGCGCTCTTTCACTACCGGGTGGCCGATTCCCTGGCCGGCGGCAAGGACCCGGCGGTGCTTAGGTCGCTGGCGGAGGTCCAGTCCGCTCTTGGAGACTCCGCCGAATCCGGTCGGACGGCGGCGAGGCTCCGGCGGATGAACAGATAGCGAACCGGGATTTTTGGAACAGCGAAGGTCGGCTCGGCATGTCCCAGTCACTACCCAAGAAGAGTCTATCAGGTTCCAGGCGGCTGATGGTTGCCGCTTGGGCGGTCATCGTGCTGGCGGTAGTCGCCATTTACGGCCAGACTCTGAGTTTCGGCTACGTCAATTACGACGACAAGGTAATCCAGAACCTGGCCCGGCTCGACTACGATGTCTTCTCCCTGGAAGGCTTGAAAAAGACTTTCCTTCCCGCCGGGCTGGCCACCTACCAGCCGCTGCGCCAGATCGCCGGCGCATTCGTCTATCGTTTCAGCGGCACGGCTCCCTTCGGCTACCACCTGTTCAACCTGGTGCTTTATCTGCTTAACCTCGTGGCAGTCTTCTTCCTGCTGCATGGCCTGCTGCGCGCTTACTGCCCCGAACGCTCTCCGGGGAGCGCAAGCTGGGCGCTGGCGGGGACGGCCCTGTTCGCGGTCCATCCGGTGCACGTGGAAGCGGTGGCCTGGATGAATTCCAACAAGGAGCTGGTGGCCGGCCTGTTCTTTTTCCTGTCCCTGGCCAGCTATTTGAAAAGCCGGAGCGGTCCGGTGCTGTCGGTCCCGTATTTCGCCAGTTGGCTTTTTCTGGTTTTGGGCCTTCTGGCCAAACCGAGCGTGGCGGCCCTTCCGCTGGTCGTGCTTGCTCTGGAGCTGACCCTTGCCGACAGAGCGGCCCCGGCCAAGGTGCTTCTGCGGGTAGCGCCGTTTGCGGCCGTGGTCGGGGTGATCGCCTTCTTCTTCATCTTTCAAACTACCACCGCGGCCGGTTCTTTCCTGCAGGGGAGTGCCGGCGCGCATGCTCTTTCAATGGCGGCCGTGCTCGCCAAATACGTGATCAGCCTGCTGGTGCCGGTAAACCTCTGCCACAGCTATCCGCCGCCGTATTTTTCCGGGGACTACGATTGGCGCCTTCTGGCTTATCTGGGCCTCGACCTGGCGCTGGCGGCCGTACTGGTGGTCTTCTGGCGCCGCCGGCAGAGAGGACTGGCCTTCGCAGTCCTGTTCTTTTTGCTGAACCTCCTGCCGGTTTCCGGTATCGTGCCGATCCGGATTTTCAGGGCGGACAGATACCTCTATCTCTCTTCGTTCGGTTTCGTTATGGCTGGCGTGATCCTTCTTTGGTCGATCTATACGCGAATCTCAGTAAGCCGAGTTCAGGCCAGACTTTACAGCATTGCGACGGTAGCGCTACTGCTGCTGCTGGCCATCCTGGCGTTCGACCGCTGCCGGGCCTGGAAGGACGGCCTCACCCTGTGGAGATCGGCGGTGCTGACCCACTCGAACTACCAGTACAACCATTTCGGCTTCGGCAGCTCGCTTTACGCCGCCGGCCGCTACGACCAGGCGCTGGAGGCATTCCGGAATGCCAATCGCTTCAGAGAGAACTTTTCCTGCGACTACTGGATCGCCAAATGCTGCGACCAGCTCGGTGACTCGCTCCAGGCGGACCGTTATTACCGCCGGGTGGTCGACCTGTTCAGCGGGGAGATGACAAACCAGCTCGACGTGATGGTCGATGTGTACGGCAGGCTGGGCCTGAGAGATGAGCTGGCGGCGAGCCTTTTCGGCCTGGCCGGGCAGGTCCGGGGAGACCGGGCGGCGGTTAGGGCAGAGGTCGTAAGGCTTGAGCAACGGGGTTACCACGACCTGGCGGTGCAGTTCGCCGAGGCGGCCGGGATTGAATTCCCCTCTTCCGTGGGAGCCTTTACCCGGCTGGCGGAACGCCATCTCGCCGCGGGCCGGCTCGATTCAGCCACCTTAGCTCTGAGACTGGCCTCCGAAAAAAAGGAGGAGCCGCTGGCGCTGGCGGCGGTCGAGGGGGACCTGAGTTTCGCCGAAAGAGATTGGGCGAAAGCGGCGGAGCATTACGAACGCTCGGGCGACAGACTTACACCGGCTCGCAGGGAAAAACTCGCCGCCGCACTGCTTGACAGCGGTCAGCCTGAAAGGGCGCTGCAAGTTTTCCGGTCGCTGGCCCAGGATTCAATCCGGGCCCGGCCGTCCCGGCTCAACAACATCGGCGTCGCTCTGGAAGCCATGGACAGCCTCTCCCAGGCGGAAGCGCTCTACCGGCAAGCGGTTTCCCTGCAGGAGAATTACGTGGATGCCTGGTTTAACCTGGGCAATGTGCTGACGAAACAGGGCAGATACGAAGAAGCGCTGGACTGTTACGGCTGGGTGGTGAAGTACGAGGGACCGAGTGTGGAGCTGGCTCGCAGGCGCGCCGGTCTGCTGACTGCCGCCGGGCGCCGGCCGGAAGCATTGGCCGCCTGGCGGGAAGCTGTTTCGCTGTCGGCGAACGACCCGGCTGTCCTGCTCGAAGCGGCGGACGCCGCCTGGGAAGCAGGCAGTCGTGAATCGGCTCGCCGGTACTATGAAAATCTGCTGAAAATCGCGGGTGACAGACCGCTTCCCCTCTACGTAAGTCAAAGAATTAAAAAGAACTAACTCTCCCCTTGCGGAAAAATTAAAGCCGCTTCCTTCCAAATCCGATATGAGAGACAGAACGTACGCAGCGGCGATGGCACCGTTGCGTTCGCGTGTGGCCCGACGGTGGTCGGTTCTTAACCTCTCTCCCTCCTGGACACAGCACTGACTCGAAGTCAGTGGCCACGCACGAGACGATCCATATATCAGGGATGATTTCTTTGAGAAAGGGAATTCTCATGGAAAGCGTTTTCTTACTGCTTGCCGCGGTGGGATGCCTTCCATCCCTCTTCTACGTGGCGTACCTCGTCCTCAAGCGGATGAAGAGACGCCTGCGCGGCTGGCTGCCCGGCGACGGGCTCACTCAAGTGCTGCTGGTGGCAGTGTCAGTTTTCTGTTTCAGTTCCTGTCTGCTGATGGTCGTCTGGAACTTTGCCACCCCGGTTCCGTATTTTCACCTGGAAAAAGCATTGATCATTGCCTTGCTGTTCCTGCTGATGGGTATTCTGTGCCTGCAGGTGCTGCAGTTCATTCGCCTGCAAAACAGGCCTTACCGGTCTGCAATGAATATCCCCAGGCGCACTTCGGCCGGGAACAGCCGGAAAGTTGCGCGACCTTACGCCGTCTCGAATAGTAAAAACTGAACCGATGGCAGTCGTGAGGCGTGCTTTCATCTCCTGCGCCCGGGTCGATCCGATCCGGACCACGGTAAAATTCCCCGGTTTGCCAAACGCCGGTGAAATGTGATATGATAAAGGTATAAAGCCGGGAGGTCGTCTTGGCCCAGCAATCCATTGAACAGCTTCTCAGCCAGCTCCCCCAGGAAGAACCCACGGACCAGCCCGATGAATTCGGGGCCGCGGCTCCGGAAACAGCTGCCCGGGCCGAAGGGGGCTTCGAGTGGATAATCACGCCCGAACAGTTCGTCGATTTCTGGATCGCGTCGATTTTCCTGCTGGTGGGGACCTGGCAGGTTATCACGATCTTCTTCCTGGTCGTCGGCTGATTACTTCTTGTAAGGCTACGATACGGAATTACGCTGCGAGCCTTGCAGTCAGGTATTACGTTCAGCCACAGAGTCCCTTTCCGGCCGCCCGGAGGGCGGCTGCCCGAAGTTCCGGTCAATCCCTCCCAGGTATTACCTTACCCGCGGTCTTTTCGCCCGCCTTTGCTTTCGATTCCAGCCGGTAGCGGTTTCCCGTCCTGCGGAATGATGACAAAATCTCTGCTCTGAAGACGCGCACAGTGGGCCCTTCGGCAGGGGAACTAAGACAAGCTCGCTTGCGTTGTAAAGGAGCTGTCAATGTACTTTGCTCTTGAGACCAGGGCTGGAATGAACCTTGCCGATAATGGGACACCCCCCGTTGCCGATACAAGATATAACACCTTGTAAAATAATTAATTATAATTCCAATCCTCTCTTTCAGCCGGGCTATCCGGAAGGGGATTCTGCACCGGAATCGTGCAAAATACAAAGTGGCTGCGTGCGGTTGGGCGCTATGCCGGCCGGACGGTTCAATGGCAGAAATCGGCGAGCGGGAATGCTTAACTGGTCGAGCCGGGCAGGAGGGTCGCTGAAATAACGATAATTCCGGTGGGACAGTTACCCGGAAGAATAATTAAAGTTTAAAGCGGTGGTGCCGATTTTTAAATGTAAGGCCAAGTGTCATTACCAGAAACGGAGCAGTATATCGTTCTGCAGGGGTAAATTTGCCCTTTGGGGAGATTTAGTCCGAATAAACGATTGTGTCCGGTTTAAGGTAAAGTGTCTTCCTTTGTTAAGTCCCGTTTGCGCGCGGGCGGGGAAATGAAGGTGCGGACACGAAAAAAATGGTAAAAAATTCCCTTTGGGGATAAGTCGGCTGTCCTGACCCTCGGCGGTGACGGCAGTTAGGCCCCAAACAGAGGGTAAATCGCCCTTTCCTTCAATTTTTCTTAAAGTTTAAGGGCCGGAAGCCGATTACCAAAATAGTATAATATCTATAACCAGCACCTTCATCACTTGGCCAGATTTTCAAATTGGGTGACATAACAGATGACATATTAAGGATTAAAGGAGGAGAGAACAATTCCATACAAAGGAGGATAGATGCTGAGTTATGACGATACGAGATAGAAGGAAATGCTAGTTTCCAGGAGGGGAACTATTCTTTCGATTGAACTTTTCTCAAGGAGAGAAAAATGAAATACCTGCTTAAGGTGACAGTTGCCATCACCTTACTGCCTCTTCTGATCGCAGTTTCGTATTCACCGACTTA
>JAZDIG010000392.1:0-3669 GCA_043805105.1 Candidatus Glassiibacteriota bacterium
ACCGTGGCCCCAGCCCCGATGTAGTCGGTTTCTATCAACTCATCCGTAGCCAGCCAGCGGTAATCCTCCAGGTAGCACTCCATGATCTCGGCCAGCAGGTCATTCGGGTCGTCACGTGATAAATCGAGTTCGATGCCGGAGGCATAGATCACCTGGTCCTGGTGTTCGATCAGGAAGCGGCGCACCACTTCCCTGTCCTGTTTCTGCAGATGCGGCAGCCGGCCGGCCAGGTCGACCGCCAGGTTCGGGTAGCGCTCCAGCCGGCCGGCCAGCTCGCTCACGCTCCATTCCAGGCTCCCCAGGTGGCTGGCAATGAAGCGGACCCCGGCGAACCGGTCGACCACCAAGTCGCGGGCCTCGATCTGCCGCCAGTAGTCCGGGACCCCCGGCCGCAGGTAGGCATGCTCCCGGAGGTGATGGGTGAAATACACCTGATCCCCCTCCAGGTCCATCGACTCCTCCGGCAGCCAGCTGTTCCGTCTTTCGCCGGCCTCGATCACCACCGGTTTCCGGCCCGCCTCGGCCCGCTCGAAGAAAGCGGTGAACAAAGTATCGTCCGGCAGGACGAAAGAGCCGTCCGCATTTTGCAGCTCCATACCCACCGCGCGGCTGAAATAGAGCGCGGTGGCGCCCCGGCTGAAAGATTCACTCGCCCCGGCCAAACCCTGGTCCGGCCGCCAGCCGTTGCGGTAATCCGGAGCCACGGCCGGCGCCACCCAGAAAATCCGGCCCCTAACCGCCGCGGCCATTGCCGCCGCTCCTTCCGTCCAATCCCCTGCCGACAGCGAATCCCCGGCCGGCAGGATCAACCATTTGCAGTTGAGCGCTGAGAGCTTGCGGGCAAGCACGGCGAGAGCTGTCGAATCCGGGAAGCCGGCGATCCACACCCCGGCGTCGAACTTGGGCAGTTCGGCGAAGCGGTCCGAGTCGATGGGGGCCTGGGCCGCCAGCAGGGCCGGAAAGGCGAAAGCGATCAGGGCCGGTAAAATCCGGCCGCTGGACATTCCCCGGAGTCGGCGGACTATTCCCGCCATTCTTGTCATCACGTCCCTTTCCTTCAGAGCGCGGGCGCGGCCCGCACCAGCAGATTATCCCTGACTTCGCCTTCGAAACTGGCTCCGGCTCCGCCCTGCACCTCCCCCAGCGGCCGGTCATCCCCAGCGTAATCTGTCAGCCGGTACTTCACGCCTTCGGTCAGACCCCTCAGCTGGATCGCGCTTTTCCAGTCCCTGGCGAAAATTCCATAGTAGAGCGTATCCCCGTGCGCCACGACGTGCACTTCCGGGACGTCGTAAGCCATGTCGTAGAGGTTCAGGTACCGGCCCTCGTACAGGCGCAGCCGGTTGTAGAGACCGATCCAGTGTTCCCAGTGCGAGCGGATCCCCTGGTAGCGCTTCACGTCCCGGGTAGCCGCATCTTCGACCAGGGAGGTGAATTTGGTGCCGACTATCCCGCCGGTGGCCAGGCTGCTGGCGAAGTCGGTGCCGTCCTCCACGCCGCCGCGCTTGCCGTCCGGGCCGGTGGACAGCTCCACGTGGTCGCCGAAAGGAGCCGCCGACTGACCCAGCAGGGCGTGGTACATCTTGATCCGGGCCCGCACCTGGTCGCTGGAAGTGGGGTCGGCGGTCACCTGCTGGTTCGAAAAGGCTATCAGGAAAGGACTGGGAGGAATACCGCAGGGGCAGATTTCCAGGACGCAGCCGGGCCTGATCTTTTCCGCCTCCTGCTTAATTACGGCATAAAGCCCGGCCACCGCCTCGCAGGCCTCCTCCGGCCGCTGGTGGTGATGCGCCGGATTGTAGCAGGGGGCCACCATGTTCTGGCAGGCGCCGTCCATTTTGAATCCATCGTAACCCCAATCCTGCATGAATTTGCGCACCAGCAGCCGGTGATGTTCGACTACCGGCGGCCAGGCCGGGCAGAGCTGGACTACGTTCCACCAGTCGTCCAGCTTCGGTTTGCCGTCCGCGCCCAGCCAGACCCATTCCGGGTGCTCGGCGTACAGGGGATCGGTGAGCTGGACGTTCATCGGCACCCACCAGAGTTCGGCCTTGAGCCCGGCGTTGTGGATGCTGTCGGTGAGCGCCCGCATGTCCGCGTCCCCCCTGGGGAATTTTTTCGGATCGAGGGGCCAGAGGCCGATCGAGGCCTGGTAGCCGTCATCCATCACCACCCAGGGAAGGCCCAGGCGCTTGACCGTCGGCAGGGTGCGCAGCAGGTCATCCGGGACCACCTTGCGCTCGAAGCCCCAGCTGCACCAGAGCGGCTCGAACGAACCAGCCGGCGGCCTGGAGAAGCGGAAGCCGCCGCGCTGCAGGAGTTTCCCATAGGCGCTAAGCGGATCGAAGTAGTCCCCGTGGAACGCGCCGATCATCACTGGCAGGCCGGCGTAGTTACCCTCGGCGTCCGGCCGGAGGAATTCGGGTTGCCGCTCGAGCGCCAGCTCGACCGCGCCGTCGGCGCGGACTGCCAGCGGCAGTGCGGCAACCCGCGCCAGGGTATCGACGTGCGCCAGGGCCAAGCCCGCCTGCCGGGTCCAGAGATAGACCAGGGGGAGCCCGCCCAGCTCGGTCTGTTCCGCGTTGCCCCCGGTCAGCGAGTTGGGCGCCGAATAATTCGGGGTGAGCTTGATCTTGGTGTACCAGCGGCCCTGCTGGTAGGCCGGGCCCTGGAACAAGTGGAAGTCATAGGGAGACAGCCCGGGTTCGGCCAGGTCGGCCCGGGCTGTCAGCGAAAAGAAGCGGACTTTCGCGATTTCGGCCAGGATTCCAGCCGTCAAGCCGTGGGCCTGGACCCGGCCGATAACCATCCCGGGGAATTTATCGTAGAGGCTCAAAGTAAGTGTCAGCCTGACTTCGGCAAACGGCGACCCGGGGGCGGCCTCGAGTTCCGCCGTGATTCCGTGGCCCGGGCCGAATTCGTCCCCGGCAGGCAGGGTCGCCGCTGCGGTTCGCGATACGGAAAAATCCACAGGATTTCCGGACTTATCAATGAACCCGAAGGAAGGTTCTTCGCCCGTAGTCAGTTGGATCGATTTCCCGTTGTCGATCAGCAGGACTTTGATCCCGGAGTTCGAAGTCAGTTCGAGCCTGATCCGGCCATCTTCCAGAACGGTCCGGCCGAACCTGCCCGCGCAGCCGGAATAGACTGATAAAAAGAGTGCGGCTGCGGTCAGGGTAACGGCGGATCCCGATATGAACTTATTCATAATTATCTCCGATCTTTTCGGAAACGTGAGTTCAGTCGATACTGACGAATACGGGAAGCTTCTCCAGGGGCGCGGGGTAGCCGGTCAGAAGATGCCCGCCCTGGTAAATTTCGCCGCTCCAGAAGTCCTTCCAGGTGCCGGCGGGAAGGTAGACGTCCCTGGCCGCGGCCCCTTTTTCGAGCACGGGCGCCACCAGCAAACGCTCGCCCAGCAGGAATTGGTCGTTGATCGTGTACGTCCGCTCATCCTCTGGATTGCGGAAAAAGAGCGGCCGGATAATCGGCCGGCCGGTCCGGCGCATATCCAGCGCCAGCCTGTAGATGTAGCTTCCCAGTTCTTCATGCAGCCGGGCGTAGCGCAGGCAGATTTGCACGGAGCGGTCGTCCAGGTTCCAGGGCGCGTAGGAAAACTGCATCATCGGCATCAGGGCGCTGGCCTGGGCCCAGCGCACGAAAAGCTCG
>JAZDIG010000393.1:0-11838 GCA_043805105.1 Candidatus Glassiibacteriota bacterium
GGTATTGCCGATATGGGGGTAGGTCATGGTCACTATCTGGCCGTTGTAGGAGGGGTCGCAGATAATCTCCTGGTAGCCGGTCAGGCTGGTATTGAACACGACTTCGCCCAGCGCTTCACCCTCGGCGCCGAAAGAAGTCCCTTGAAAGGTGCGTCCGTCTTCTATAACGAGAACCGCCCGCTTTTCCTGTTTTTTATTTCTGGCCATTTCCTGTTTCGCAGTCCGTGGTGTGAGAGTAACCAATCCGGGGCGAAAATTCTTAATTCGGAAAAATATAAGCTTTCACCTACTTGTGGTCAATAGCTTTAATCCCCCATAAATCATCGTAAATGCTGTAAGTTACGTAAAATGAGGGAGCCGGCGGCTAAATCCGCGACGGCCTCTTGCCGAATATTATAACCAGTAGGCCCGACCGAGCTCGATCATCCCCGGCTCGATCCCGAATGGCGGCCGGGGCGGTAGAATCAACCGGCACAAATCCTTGACAACCTCAGTCAGGGACTATATACTAAATACATTATGCGATGGCCTTCCCGGCCGGACGGTAAATTGGTGTTTGCTTAAAGGATTCAGGTTAATGGTTGCCAGCAGACTGACAGTTGAACTTTTCCGCGGCATTTTCCGCAGCGGTTCAATTTCCGCCGTTATTTTGGGCAGCTTGATTATCCTTCCCGTAGCTGTAGGGGTAGGCTTGGGCCTTATTAGTATTGGCCTATAACAGTAAAAGCCCAGCTCCCCGATCCAGAATCGATTTCCACAAAAATACAGATTGAGCAAAAAAGGGAACTGGGCTTCCCGGCACGAGCGAATAGCGTGCAAGGCGCGGCTTGCGGGCACGGGCTTTGCATGGACAGTTACCCGGGGCCGGTTCTGGGGAAGAAGATTCCTTTTACGAGCCGAAAATGAACCATTTCGAGATAAATCAACCGATCTCCCGGGGCCTTTCCGAAATGGAAGCGCCGGAGACAATCCAGTCAGAGGGAGTGAGCGCCATGGCGACGGTCAAGGAAAAGGAACGGACGCAGGACGTGAAGCCCGCTCCGAAAACGAAGCGGGTGATGCTGGGGTCGGAGATACTGCTGCACAGCCTGATTGAGGAGAAGGTAGACTACCTTTTCGGCTATCCGGGCGGAGTGATTATCCCTATATTCGACAAGATTTACAGCCTGCCCCGACCAAAGCTCGTACTCTGCCGACACGAACAGGGCGCCCAGCACATGGCCGACGGTTACGCGCGTGCCTCGGGCAAGCCGGGAGTCTGCCTGGTGACCTCCGGCCCGGCGGCCACCAACCTGGTCACCGGTATCGCCACCAGCTTCATGGATTCGATCCCGGTAGTGCATTTCACCGGCCAGGTCAACACCTCCGCCATCGGCAACGACGCCTTCCAGGAAGTGGACATTATCGGCATCACCCGGCCGATCACCAAGCACAGTTACCTGGTGCGCGACGTGCGGGACCTGGCGCGGACGATCAAAGAGGCGTTCTACATCGCCACCACCGGCAGGCCGGGCCCGGTGCTGGTGGACCTGCCAAAGGACGTGCTGCTCTCCGAATACGAATTCGACTACCCGGAAAGCGTGGACATTCCGGGCTACAAGCCCACCCAGCACGGCCACATCCAGCAGATCAAAAAGGTGGCCGAAGTGATGAGCCAGGCGCGGCGGCCGGTGTTCTACGTCGGCGGCGGCTGTATCAGCTCGGACGCCGGCCCGGTGCTGACCGAGATGGCGCGCAAGACCGGCATTCCAGTCACCACCACCCTGCTGGGCCTGGGCGCGTTCCCCGAAACCGATCCCCTCTCCCTGGGCATGTTGGGCATGCACGGCACCTGGTTTGCCAACATGGCCGTGAACGAATGCGACCTGCTGATTGCAGTCGGCTCCCGGTTCGATGACCGGGTTACCGGCAAGGTGGATGCCTTCGCGCCCAAGGCCAGGCACGTGCACATCGATGTCGACCCGGCCTCGATCAGCAAGAACATCAAGGTGGACTACCCGGTGGTCGGCGACTGCCGGAACGTGCTCCACAAGCTCCTGCCGATGGCAAATCCCGGCGATACCCGGGACTGGCTCGAGCTGATCGGCCATTGGAAAGAGACCCATCCGCTCAAGTACAAAAAAAGCGAGAACATCAAGCCCCAGTTTCTGATCGAAAAGATCCACGAGGTCTGCGGCGACGACACGATCATCGCCACCGATGTGGGCCAGCACCAGATGTGGGTGGCCCTGCACTACGGTTTCGTCAAGCCCCGCACCAACGTCACCAGCGGCGGCCTGGGCACGATGGGCTATGGCTTCCCGGCCGCTATCGGCGCCGCCCTGGCCCACCCGGACAGGACGGTGGTGGCGGTGGTGGGCGACGGCGGCTTTCAGATGACCAGCCAGGAGATTGCCACCGCCGTGGGCCAGCGGCTCAATATCATCGTCGCCATCCTCAACAACGGCTTCCTGGGGATGGTGCGCCAGTGGCAGGAGCTGTTTTTCGGCAAGCGCTACAGCCACACCTGCCTGGAATACACCAACCCGGACTTCGTCAAGCTGGCGGAAGCCTACGGCGCGGTGGGAATGAGGGTGGAAAGGACCGACCAGGTGGAGGAAGCGCTTAGGGAAGCCCTGAAAATCAAACGCAAGCCGGTGATCATCGACTTCCGCATCGACCGGCACGAAAACGTTTTCCCGATGATCCCGCCGGGCAAGATGGCCACGGACATCATCGAATGACTTCGGCAATCAACCGTCTATAGCAGGAGACAACGATGCGGCACACCATATCCCTCCTGGTGGAAAACAAGTTCGGCGTCCTGGCGCGGATCGCCAACCTGTTCAGCGGCAAGGGCTACAACCTGGACAGTATCTGCGTGGGCGAAACGGAGAATCCCGAGCTGAGCCGGATGACGATCATCACCAGCGGCGACGACATGGTGATCGAACAGATCATCAAGCAGCTCAACCGCCTGATCAACGTGATCAAGGTCACCGACCTGACCTACGAGGAGCACGTCAATCGCGAGCTGGCTCTGATCAAGCTCAACAGTACCGCCACCACCCGCAGCTTGATCATCCAGATCGTCGAAATCTTCGAGGCCAAGATCGTGGACATTTCGCAGAAAACGCTCACTATCGAGGTGACCGGCGGGAACAAGAAGGTGCAGGCCTGTATCAACATGCTTCAGCCGTTCGGGATCCGGGAGATGGCGCGTACCGGTATCGTCTCGCTCAAGCGCGAGTACACCGGCAGGACGCCCAACTGGTCGACGAGCGGCAAAATGACCGCCTGAAGCCGCGAGAAGGGTTCCGCAGGCAGCCCGATGGTGTTATTTTAAACAATTTGAACGGAAAAAGAGTATCTGAATTATTCATATAGTTATCTGACATTTTTCACCCGGAGGGATTTCCATGAAGATGTACTACGATAAGGACGCCAAGCCCAAAGTTTTGAGAGACCGTAAGATCGCCATTATCGGCTACGGCAGCCAGGGTCACGCCCAGGCGCAGAACCTGCGCGACAGCGGTTTCAACGTGGTGGTCAGCGAGCTCAAAGGCACGGCCAACTACAAGAAGGCCAAAGCCGACGGCTTCGACCCGCTGCCGGCCGCCGAGGCCGCCAGGGCCGCCGACGTCGTCCAGATTCTGCTGCCGGACCAGATCCAGGCCGCAATCTACAGTTCCGACATCGCCGGTCAGATGAAAAAGGGCAAGGCCCTGGTGTTCAGTCACGGCTTCAACATCCATTTCGGCCAGATCGTGCCCCCGCCGGAAGTGGATGTCTTCATGGTGGCTCCCAAGGGTCCTGGCCACCTCGTGCGCAGGGTCTACGTCGAGGGCGGCGGGGTGCCAGCCCTGATCGCGGTGGCTCAGGATGCCACCGGCAAAGCTTACGATCTGGCCCTGGCCTACGCCTGCGGCATCGGCGCCGGCCGCGCCGGGATTATCGAGACCACTTTCGCCGAGGAGACCGAAACAGACCTGTTCGGCGAACAGGTGGTCCTCTGCGGCGGCCTGACCGAACTGATTCGCGCGGGCTTCGACACCCTGGTGGCAGCCGGCTACCAGCCGGAGATCGCCTACTTTGAATGCCTGCACGAAGTAAAACTGATCGTCGATCTGATCTACGAAGGAGGAATTGCCAACATGCGGGATTCGATCAGCGATACCGCAGAGTTCGGCGACCTCACCGTCGGCAGAAGGATAATCGACGGCAGAGTGCGGGAGGAGATGAAGAAAGTCCTGGCCGAAATCCAGGACGGCACGTTTGCGCGTACCTGGCTGTTGGAAAACAAAGTCGGGCGGCCGGTTTACAACGCCCGCAAGCGCCAGGACTCCGAGCACCCGGTGGAAAAAGTCGGCGCGAAGCTGCGCAAAATGATGAGCTGGATGAAAAAATAGGAGTACTCCATGGCGGTAATCGAAATCTACGATACTACGCTGCGTGATGGGACCCAGGCCGAGGATATCGCCTTTACGCTGGAAGACAAGATGCGGATCGCCGTCTTCCTCGACGAGATGGGAGTCCATTACATCGAGGGCGGCTATCCGGGGTCCAATCCCAAGGACGCCCTGTTCTTCGAGGAAGTGAAAAGGAAGCCCCTGAAAAACGCTCGGCCGGCGGCGTTCGGCATGACCCGCCGAGTGGGTGGACAGGTGGAGGGCGATGCCATCATCAACAGCCTGCTCAGCGCCGAAACCGAGGTGGTCACGGTGGTAGGCAAGAGCTGGGACCTGCACGTGCGCGATGCCCTGCGCACCGACCCGGAAGAGAACCTGCGGGCAATCGCCGAATCGGTGGAATACCTGAAAAAGCGCGGCCGCATGGTGATTTACGACGCCGAGCACTTGTTCGACGGCTTTCGGGCCAACGAGGAATACACCCTCAAGACCATCCGGGCGGCGGTGGATGCCGGCGCGGACCGCGTGGTGCTCTGCGACACCAACGGCGGCAGCCTGCCGGTCTTCGTCTCCCGCGTGGTGAAAAAGATAATCGATTCGTTCGATGTGCCGGTGGGCATCCACACCCACAACGACAGCGAGCTGGCGGTGGCCAACTCGCTGGCCGCTATCGAAGTGGGGGCGATCCACGTCCAGGGGACGATAAACGGCTATGGTGAGCGCTGCGGCAACGCCAATCTGGTATCGATCGTTCCAGACCTGATGCTCAAGATGGGCCACGACGCCATCCCGCACAAAAACCTCAAACGCCTGCGCGAGCTGGCGCGCTTCGTCAACGAGCTGGCCAACCTGCCGGACAACAAGCGCCAGGCCTTCGTCGGCGAAAGCGCGTTCGCGCATAAGGGCGGGATGCACGTGTCGGCGGTGGTGCGTAATCCCGAGACCTACGAGCATATCGACCCCGAGTTGGTGGGCAACCACCGGCGCGTGCTGGTGAGCGACCTGGCGGGCCGCAGCAACATCCTTTACAAGGCCCAGGAATTCGGTATCGATCTGGACAGCAAGGACCCGATCGTGCTCGAAATCCTCGAAAAGCTCAAGACTCTCGAATCCGAGGGTTTCCAGTACGAGGGGGCTGAGGCGAGCTTCGAGCTGCTGATCAAGCGCGCCCAGGGCGCTCTGCCGCAGTTTTTCGAACTGGTGGGCTTCCGGGTGATCGACGAACAGCGCCCCAATGCCGCCAGGCCACTTTCCGAGGCCACGATCATGGTCAAGGTGGACGGCCAGACCGAACATACGGCGGCCAACGGCAACGGCCCGGTGAATGCGATCGACAACGCCCTGCGCAAGGCGCTCGAAAAGTTCTACCCCGAGCTCAGGGAGGTGAGACTGCTGGACTACAAGGTCCGCGTGCTCCCTCTGGGCGCGGGAACCGCCAGCATGGTGCGCGTGTTGATCGAATCCGGAGACGACCGGGACAAGTGGGGCACCGTGGGCGTGAGCTACAACATCGTGGAAGCGAGCTGGCAGGCGCTGGCCGACAGCGTCGTCTACAAACTGCTGAAAACCAGGAATTCCTGAGCCGGATGGCAAGACTGCCGGCAACGGCCGACGTAATGTATCCGGTCAAAATACAGTCTGTCAGGATTGAAGGCGATTCTTATCCGGTATCTTTTCCGTAACCGTACAAAGGATTTATTCTAATGGAACCGAAAGTTTACATCGACGGCAAACTGTATCCGAAAAGTGAAGCCAGAATCAGCGTTTTCGACCACGGCCTGCTTTACGGAGACGGCGTGTTCGAGGGGATCCGGGTGTATTCGGGGCGGATCTTCCGTTTCACCGAACACATCGACCGGCTGTACGACAGCGCGGCCGGGATCAATCTCGACCTCCCAATCAGCCGCGAGGAGCTCGAACAGGCGGTAATCGACACGGTGAAAGCCAACGGCCTCAAGGACTCCTACATCCGCCTGGTGGTGACCCGCGGGGCCGGAGACCTGGGGCTGGACCCCCGCAAGTGCAGCAAAGGTACGGTGATCGTCATCGTGGACAAGATCCAGCTCTACGCTGAAAGGCTCTACCAGGAGGGTATCCCGATAATCACCGCCTCCACGCGCCGGATTGCGCCCGACATGCTGAGCCAGAAGGTCAAAAGCCTCAACTACCTGAACAGCATCCTGGCCAAGATGGAAGCCAACCTCGCCGGTGTGTCGGAAGCGCTGATGCTGGATGCCAATGGTTATGTCGCCGAGTGTTCGGCGGACAACGTCTTTATCGTCAAAAAAGGCGTCCTGCTCACCCCGGCTCCTCATTTTCCCATCCTGCCGGGCATAACCCGCCAGACCGTGATGGAGCTGGCGATCAAGGACGGGATCGAGGTGGCGGAGGTGACGATAACCCTGCAGGATGTCTACACGGCCCATGAATGCTTCCTGACCGGGACCGGCGCCGAGCTGATCCCCGTGATCAAAGTGGACGGACGCACTATCGGCGCCGGCAGACCCGGACCGGTCACCGGCCGGCTGCTGGAGCTGTTCCGTAAGCTCAGAACCACGGCAGGCAGGGAAGCGATCGGTTGAGCCATCCTTTCCGCCCGGCGCGTATCTTGCGCCTTATCTGTCAATAAGTTATTTTATTCGTCGCCAAACCGGGACCGTACCCGGTAGAGGATTTTTGCGCCCGCAGACGGATTTGCACTGGGACGACCGGCCCGTGAAAAGAACTCAGCAGATAATCGCCGAAGAAGAGCGTTACATTCTGGGAACCTATACCCGTCCGCCGTTCGTGATCGACCGGGGCAAGGGCTGCTACCTCTACGACCTCGAGGGCCGGAAATACCTCGACATGGTGAGCGGGATCGCGGTAAACGCCCTGGGCTACGGCGACCAGAAGCTGGCACGGGTGATCGCCGACCAGGCCGGCCGGCTGATCCACTGCTCGAACCTCTACTACACCGCTCCCCACGTCGAACTCGCCAGGCTCCTGGTCGAAAGCTCGTTCGCGGACAAGGTTTTCTTCTGCAACAGCGGGGCCGAGGCGGTGGAAGGGGCGATGAAGATCGCCCGGCGCTGGGCCCAGAAAGCGCTGGGACCCGAAAAAAGCGGGTTCGTGGCCTTTACCGGATCGTTCCACGGCCGCACGTTCGGCGCGCTGGCGCTGACCGACCGCAAGAAGTACCGCCTGCCATTCGAGCCGCTGGTGCCGGGAGCGCGTTTTGCCCGCTTCGGCGACGCCGAGGATGCGGAAAGCAAGGTGGGCGTGGATACCTGCGCGGTGGTGGTCGAGCCGGTACAGGGAGAGGGCGGAGTCAATCCGGCGGGCCGGGAATTCCTGATCGAGTTGGCGGATGTCTGCCGTCGAAGAGGCGTGCTGCTGATCTTCGATGAAGTCCAGTGCGGCCTGGGCCGCACCGGGAAGCTTTTCGCCTACGAACATTTCGGCGTGCAGCCGGATATCCTCGCCCTGGCCAAGCCGCTGGCCGGCGGCCTGCCGATGGGAGCGGTGCTGGTGGCTAAGGGGGCGGCCCAGGCGATCGAGAAGGGGGACCACGCCACCACTTTCGGCGGTGGGCTGGTGGTGAGCGCGGCGGCGATCGAGGTGTTCAAGCGGCTGAGTAAGCCCTCTTTCCTCGAAGGAGTGCGGGAAAAGGGCAAATATCTGCTGCACCGGCTCAAAATACTGAGGGACGGTTATTCCGACCTGGTGGTCCAGACTCGCGGACTGGGTCTGCTGGCGGGAGTGGAGCTGAACCTGGACGCCGGCAAGCTGGTGCCGCTGTTCCACGAGCGGGGAGTGCTGGTCTGCACCGCCGGCCAGAAAGTGATCCGCGTCGTGCCTCCCCTGGTAATCACCAACCGCCAGATCGACGTGTTCGTGAACGTGTTCGCCGAAGTTCTGGACGAAGCCAGAAAGAGTGGTATCGGCAAGAGTGAGCAATAGTATGCATTTTATCCCCGGTTCGGTGGATTCGGTTTCCGGTTTCAGGGCCGCCGGAGTCTCCTGCGGGATTAAGGCGAGCGGTTCGCCGGACCTGGGAGTGATTCTCAGTGACCGTCCCTGTTGCGCCGCCGGAGTATTCACCACCAACCGGGTCAAGGCCGCTCCGCTCGTGGTGAGCCGCGAAAGGATCGAAGCCAACCCGGCCGGAATCCGGGCGATCGTGGTCAACAGCGGGATTGCTAATGCCTGTACTGGTCAGCGGGGGATCGAGGATGCCCTGGCGGTGGCCTCCCGGGCCGAAAGCCTGTTCGCTCTGGCGGCTGGAAGCGCCCTGGTGATGTCGACCGGGGTGATCGGCGAGCCGCTGCCGGTGGAAAAGATAAAGACGGGTCTGGAAAAAATAGCCGGCGGGTCAGCCGGCGCCGGCCTGACGACATTTTCACGCGCGATCATGACCACCGATACGGTGGAGAAAACGGTTTGCGCCGAATTCGAAATCGGGAGCGTGAAAGTCAGGATCGGAGGGGCGGCCAAAGGCGCCGGGATGATCCATCCCAACCTGGCCACCATGCTCGCCTTCCTGACCACCGATGCGGTGGTTTCAGCCGCCGCCCTGGCCGGAGCGTTGCGCAGGGCGGTGGCGCGGAGTTTCAACCGGATCAGCGTGGACGGCGACCGCAGCCCGAACGACAGCGTGTTTCTCCTGGCCTCGGCCGCCAGCGGCGCGCCGCTCGTGGACAGTGAAGATTCGGCGGGCTATCCGGTTTTCTGCGATGCTTTGGCGGCCTGCTGCACTGAGCTGGCGAAAAGTATCGCCGCCGATGGTGAAGGAGCCACCCGGCTGGTGGAAATAAACGTGCGGGGCGCGGTGAGCGAGCAAGAGGCCGAAAAAATAGCGCGCTCGGTGGCTAATTCGCCCCTGGTCAAGACCGCGATCTACGGCAACGACCCCAACTGGGGCCGGATCGTGAGCGCAGTCGGCTACAGCGGCGTGGCGGTGGACCCCGGCGCGCTGGCGGTCAGTTTCGGCGAGGTCGAAGCTTTCCGCGACGGAGAGCCGACCCGGGTCCCCAGGGCCGACCTGGCCAGGCAGCTCGAAGGCAAAAAGGTATTTCTTAACGTATCCGTGGGCCAGGGCGCTGGAAGCTGCACATTCTGGACCTGTGACTTTTCATACGACTATGTCAAGATCAACGCCGATTATCATACCTGAGAGGACCGCCGGCAAAGGACACGGCGAGCACTGGAAGCAACCCGTTCCGGCCGGCCGCTGTACGAATTTCTGCATTGTTAAAGGATAACACTTTCAAACTTAGGAGTCCGTCATGGCTGACCACCGTAAGCTTTTCATTCCAGGACCCACTGAAGTCACTCCGGACGTTCTGGCCGAAATGTCCAGGCCGATGATCGGCCACCGCTTTCCCGAGATGAGCGAGCTGGTGGCGGCGATCATCCCCAAGGTGCAGGAAATGCTCTACACCAAGAACATGATCTTCCTGTCCACCTCCAGCGGCACCGGGCTGATGGAAGCGGCCGTGCGCAACTGCGTGAAAGAATCCTGCCTCAGCTTCGTCAACGGCGCTTTCAGCCAGCGCTTCCAGAAGATCGTCCAGGCTAACGGCAAGAAGGCGATTTCGGTGGAAATCCCCTGGGGTAACGGGTTCAACGCCGACATCGTGGATAAGGCGCTGAGCCAGAAACGGCATGTAGATGCGATCACGATCGTGCACAACGAGACATCCACGGCGGCGATGAGCGACATTTACGGTATCTGCGACATGCTGAAAGCTAAGTACCCGGAAGTGAGCGTCCTGGTGGACATGGTCAGCTCAATGGCCGGGGTGAAGCTCGAGATCGACCGGCTGGGAGTCGATGTGGCGCTGGCCAGCGGCCAGAAAGCGTTCGCCCTGCCGCCGGGGATCGCCATCGCCGCGATCAGCCCGCGAGCTCTCGAAAAGGCGCGTACCGTGGAAAATCGAGGTTTCTATTTTGATTTCATCAACGTGGAAAAAAACTACGCCAAGAACCAATCGCACATCACGCCCACGATTCCCCATTTCTACGCCATGAAGAAGCAGATGGAGAAGATTATGGCCGAGGGCCTGGAGAACCGCTGGAACAGGCACAGGAAAATGGCGGACCGGGTGCGCGAATGGGCCCGGAAGAATTACTCGATCTTTACCCAGGAAGGGTACCGGTCGGAAACCCTGACCTGTATCGAAAACACCCGCAACACGGATATCAGCGCCCTGAACAAGGAGCTTGCCAAGCGTCACCTGGCGATCTCCAACGGTTACGGCGATCTCAAGGACAAGACCTTCCGGATCGCCCACATGGGGGAGCTGACCATGCAGGACATCGAGGAAGTCCTGGCCGCGATTGACGAAATCCTGGGCCTGTGAGACAATAAGAGGCAGCGGAGCATCTATTTGGCGTTGGAGGGAGGCGCGCCCTTTCGCCCCGGGCCGGTCATCATCCCGAATCCCGAACATGGCACACGAGCTGAAAATAGGCTTTATCGGCGTCGGCAGGATGGGTACGGCCCTGCTGGAGGGCGTTCTACGAGCTGGATTGGCTCCCTCTGACCGCGTATTGGTCCACGATGCCGACATGAAGCGCAGGGATGAAGTCTGCGCGAAATCCGGCGCCCGGGCCGCCTCGGCGGTCGAAATCGCCCGTAGCTGCGACGTAGTGCTGGTTTGTGTCAAGCCGGGGATCGTCCCGGCGGTCCTCGGTGAAATAAAGGGGAAGCTTAGTGGCGACGGTCTCGTGATTTCCATTGCCGCCGGCGTCACGCTCGGTGCGATCGAGGAGGCGCTGGGGGGCGGGGTGCCGGTCGTGCGGGCCATGCCCAATATCGCCGCCACGGTCGGCCAGGCTGCCACCGCCCTGGCCGGAGGATCGGCTGCGGGTGAGCGGCACCTCGAGCTGGCCGAAAAGATTTTTTCCGCGGCCGGCAAGGCGGTCGTGCTGCCTGAGGCGCTGATCGATGCGGTGACCGGCCTGGCCGGCAGCGGGCCGGCATACGTGTTCCTCTTCGCGGAGGCGCTCGTGTCGGCCGGCCTCAAGGTGGGCCTGCCCGCGGATGCCGCACGGGAGCTGGCGGTACAGACCATCAAGGGCGCCGCCGCCATGCTCGAACAAAACCCGCAGACACATCCCGCCACGCTCAGAGACTCTGTCACCACGCCCGGCGGGACCACAATCGCCGGCCTGCACGAGCTGGAGCGGGGCGGGCTCCGCGATGCGGTGATCCGGGCGGTCGAGGCGGCTACGGAACGCTCCCGGGAGATCGGCAAAAAGTGAATTTCAGTATTAGGAATGCTAAGCCGCAGCTTTGAAATGCCTGATTCGGTTGCGGCGGCGGGAAGATATAGCGGAGGTTTAATGTCGGACAGACTCAGGGTCGGATTGCTCGGCTACGGCACGATCGGCAGCGGGGTGATCAAACTCCTTACCCAGTCCGGCCTCGAAATCGAGGAGCGGGTCGAGCTGGTGAAGGTCGCGG
>JAZDIG010000394.1:0-10894 GCA_043805105.1 Candidatus Glassiibacteriota bacterium
GCGTGCGCCGCGGCGCTCAAAAAGTGTTCATGGTTTACCGCCGCACCAAGGAAGAAATGACCTCGATCCCCGAGGAAGTCTACGAGGCGGAGGAGGAGGGAGTGCGGGTGATGTACCTGGTGAGCCCGGTCGAGATCAGGAACGACGGTAAGGGCAACATCACCGGCATCCGCATGCGCAACAACGTGCTCGGCATTGCCCACGATGGCAGCCGGCGGCCGCCCGAGGCGGTGGAAGAGGCCGAGTTCGAGATCGACTGTGACACGCTGATCGTAGCGATCAGCCAGCATGTCGACGAACAGACGCAGGAAATGGGATTCGCCATGACCGACTGGGGCACCCTTCAGTACGACCAGGCCACCGGCGCCACTCCCGCGCCCGAGATCGTGGCCGCCGGCGATGCCTCGATGGGCCCGGCCACGGTGATCCGGTCGGTGGCCGAGGGGGCCAATGCCGCGGTCACCCTCGACAAGAACCTGCGCGGCGACCGGGCTTTCCTCGAATACATGCCCGAAATGCACCCGGTTGACCCGCAAAAAGTGATCGACCGCAACCCGGATTTCCCGCTCAAGCCACGGGTGCCAGCGCGCTACGTGGAAGCCGGCCGGCGTAAGGGTAATTACGAGCCGTACGAATATACCATGACCCGCGAGGAGGCGGTGGAGGAGGGGGAGCGCTGCCTGTTCTGCGGCTGCGGCGTAGGCTGCCAGATCTGCGAGGAGCTCTGCCTGACCCGCGCCTGGAGCCACGAGGAGAGCTACGTCAAGATCACCCCGGAAGACTGCGTGGCCTGCGGAATCTGTATCTACCGCTGTCCCAACGACAATATCGACATGGTGGCCACCGAGCTGTCGCCCAAGAACTCGAGCCTGGCCGGCAAGCCCAAGGTGATCACCGACCCGGACAAGATCAAGACCTGGGACATTGGCAAGTGACCCGGAAAATCCATTTGCTTAAATGATTCCGTAATTAACAATCTGCAGGCTTGTATTTTAACTGTTATTGTCGGTTGAAATCCCCCCTGGCCCCCCTTTGCGTAAAGGGGGGAAGCCGCCTCCCCCTTTGAAAAAGGGGGATTGAGGGGGATTCTAAAAAACTTCAACGCTTGGATTTTTTATATGTAATCCGGAATAAACCTATTCCGGTTTAAAACGATCTTTCCACAAGCCCCGGCGAAAATGCACCGGGGCTTTCCTTTTGCCTCCAGGTATCTTATATAATAACGATAGTGTTGACGTTCACCACGGTATCAGAGAACAAGGAGGAGAGAATGAAAGTAGCCCTGGCTGCTTTGCTGATAGGCTCTCTAGCCGCCGGCGCACTGCGGGCGCAGAACGTGGAATTCACCGCCGCGGAGCTGGAAAAGCCGGCTTACAAGCTGCTCGAGGAGCTGCACGAATTTGGCCGGATAAACCGGATGCTGAACGTGCCGCCCTACGATGGCCGGCTGCTGGCTACACTGGTCCGAATGAACCACGCCAAAAACGTGCTCGAAGTGGGCACCTCCAACGGCGTCAGTTCGATCTGGATGGCGCTGGCCCTGAAAGACGGCGGCCTAGGCAGGATCACCACCCTGGAGATAGACCCGGTGAAGGTGAAGCTGGCAGGCGAAAATTTTGCCAAAGCGGGAGTGTCCGACCTGATCCTGATTGTGGAGGGAGATGCGCTGAAGACCCTGCCGAAGCTGGAGGGGAAGTACGATTTCGTGTTTATCGATGCGGCCAAGGAACAATACAAGAGCTACCTGGACGCCATTTGGGACAGGATACCCTCCGGCGGCGTGATTGTGGCGCACAACGCAGTGGCCCTGGCCAGCTCGATGAAAGATTACCTCGATTACGTGCAGAACCACCCGCAGCTCGATACCATAATCCTGCGCACCGGGGATGACGGGGTGGCGCTGAGCTATAAGCGTTAGTCAGGATCTGAGGCCGCTAATTTCGCCAGAGCCTTGCGCCAGCTCTCGCTCAACAGCTCGATTTCCGCGGCCCGGAGGGCTTCCTCCGGGCTTTTTATTCCACAGTAAACCAGCTCCCATACCCGGCGCACGCTGATCCCGGTCTTGCCGCGCAGCACCAGCTTGATCGGGTCTCCGGCGCCCACCTCGCCCTCCTGCACCACGCGCAGGTAGAAGCCGAGCTTGCCGGAGGCGAGGAACTTCCTGGGGAAGGCCGGGTCGGCCAGTTTGATCCCCAGTTTGAAACAGGGTACGCGCGGCTGGGTCACCTGCACCACCGCCCCGCCGATTCGGTACACGTCGCCGATGAGGACGGATTCCTCCGTGAGGCCCTCGACCGTGAAATTTTCGCCGAACTGGCCCCAGGTGAAATCGTTCCGGCCGAGCTGGTGCTGCCAGAAGGCGTAGTGTTCGTGGGGGTAGGCATAGGCGGCCTTGAATTCGCCGCCGTGGTTTGCCAGGTCTGCCTGACGGTCGCCGTCCAGGTTGCCGCGGCGCAGCATCACCCGGCCGGCCACCGCTTTCTTGAAAATGCCGGTGCTGACGGTTTTCCCATCGTGCTCGATTTCGACAGGCAGGCCCGCGCAGACAGCGAGGAGTTTCATGGATACCTCATAGAAGGAGCTGCCCTAAAAGTCTTTTTGACTGCTCGTAGGGGCGGACCCCTGTGTCCGCCCAGGCGCACACGGGGTGCGCCTCTACACCCATCTTGCTGTCTGGTAAGCACTTGAAGGTAGGTGCAGCATTGACGGTTTCTTTGAGTGGCAGTGGTTTTACCTTATGAAAACAGCCTTAACCAGGCTTTGGGATAGCCCCCTACGTTATGAACCTATCTTTACCACTTGCCCTTGACCGTCTTACCTGTTTCAGCGCTTTCGTAGGCCGCGGTCACGATCTCCACGCAGGCAAGGCCGTCCTCGCCGCGGATCCCGAACTTCGGCTCCTCGTTTTTCAGCGCGCAGTCGACAAAATAGCGCAGCTGGTCGACATAGCCCAGGTTGGCGAACTCGTCCACCGCGGGCCAGGTCCAGTGTTTGGTGGTGTCGGTCTTTTCGATGGCGTAGGCGAAGCCCGGCCGGCTGTACGCCTGGATCGGGCTGGAGAAGGTAAGGTCGATGGCGAGCCGGCCCTCGCTGCCGTAAATCTCCACCTTGTCGTCCATGCCGCCCACGGTGATGTAGTTGCCCTCGCAGAAAGCGTAGCGGCCGGATTCGAACTTGAGCATGCAGGCGCCCCAGTCCTCGCCTGTGTAATTTTTGTGGTAGTAGTTTTTCTCCTCGCCGCCGGTCACCCAGCCGTTTACCTCCACCACTTTCTCGCCGAACAGGTAGCGCACGAAGCCGATCGGGTGAACGGCCAGGTGCATCAGCGCTCCTCCGCCGCAGTATTTCTTCTGCTGGGCGAACGGGCTGTGGCTGCCGTTGTGCACTTCCTTGGCCTTGACCCAAAGCATCCGGCCGATCGCGCCCTCTCCGATCAGCTGGATCGCCCGCACCAGCGCCGGGGCGAACACCCAGTCCTCGGCGTACATCAGCTTCACGCCCTTCTTCCGGCAGAATTTTACCATCTCGCGGGCGTCTTTGACACTGGTTGCCAGGGGCTTTTCACAGATCACGTGCTTGCGCTGAGCGGCGGCCTCCATCACGACTTCGTGATGCAGGAAGTTGGGCACACAGACATCGATCAGGTCTATATCGTCGCGCCGGCAGAGCTCCTTGTAGTCCGTCATGCGTTCTTTGATTCCCCACTTGGAGCAGTATTCCTCCAGATTGTCGATCGCGGCCACGGCGACGATTTCCGCCCGGGGATTGCGCGCATGACTGTCCGCGTGGAAGTCGGCGGCAAACTTGCTGCCCACCATTCCGATTCGAACCTTTTCCATCGGCGGGGCTCCTTTCGGCTTAATTCTAAGTAACTGTTCTTGTGGTCTCGAGTTCATTCAAGAAGGCGGAAAAACCCGGAGGGATTCCCGCAGGCGTATGGCATAAAAGAAGCGGCGACAATATAACAAAAAACAGCCAATCAGGCTACCTTTACGCTGCAAGTAAGCCGGGTGCCGCGCAAAACATCCGCATAGACCGGCGGCTAAGGGCTTTAGTTCTCAATTGTAGTGACGTTTTTTGATTCCAGCGGGCTAGTTGCCGTAAAGTACTTGCAGGACTAAATATTTTGTTCGTAATTCGAGCGATGCCCCAAAAAGTACTTCATGTAGGGGCGCACCCGCGTGTGCGCCCGGATCCACCCGCGGTGGGCGGACACATGGGTCCGCCCCTACGATAAAGATAGCTCCCTAAATATGATTCGGTGTAATCGCAGGGAAGTTCAATTGAGTGCAACGTAACCATATTTAAGAAAACCTGTACTAAGGGCTAAAAGGGTCCGGCCTGGAGAAATCCGGGCGGTAAGTGTCACTGCTCTGCAGCATCTGCACCCAGCCGTTTTCGAACCCGAATTCTTCCAGCAGCTCCCGGGCTTTTTCGTACTCGGTTTCCGTGATTGGCCTTAAAAGCTGAGGCGAGTCCTGAACCCGGTGAGTCGGATAGTACTGGGCCATCAGACTCAGATGAACTTTGGGCGATACTTCCCGCGCCAGGAACTCAAGCACTTCGCGGGTGCCGGAGAGGTCGTTGGGCAGGACCAGATGGCGCACGATCAATCCTTGCCTGGCCAGGCCCTCCCGGCCAGTCTCCAGCAGGCCCACCTGGCGGAACATTTCTTTGATGGTGCGCCGGTTGACAGCCACGTAATCCGGCCCCTCGGCCAGCCGGGCGGCCGCCCCGGCCCCGCCGAATTTCATGTCCGGCAGGTAGACGTCCACTACTGAATCCAGGAGCTCCAGGCATTGCGGGCTTTCATAGCCTCCGCTGTTATAGACCACGGGCAGCCTGAAACCGGAGCGGGCGGCGGTGTCGAGTGCTTCGAGGACCGCAGGCAGGTGCGAGGCGGCTGTCACCAGGTTCAGGTTGTGGCAGCCCGCCTGCTGGAGCTCGAGAAATCTGCCGGCCAGCTCCCCGGCTGACAGCTCGGTCACGCCGGCCGCGGCGAAATCATTGTCCGGGGGCTGGCTGATCTGGTAGTTCTGGCAGAAAACGCAGCGCAGGCCGCAGCCGCCGAAAAACACGGCGCCTGAGCCACGGCTTCCGACCAGCGGCGACTCCTCCCCGAAATGCGGCAACACGCTTGCCACCAGGGCCTTATGGACAGAGGAGGCCCCACAGGCCCCGGCGGCTCCATCCGCTCTGGCTGCTCCGCAGCCGCGAGGGCAGAGACGGCAGGCGGAGGCAAGCGCAGCGGCAGCGGCGGCACGCCGCCCGAGCTCGCCGCTTTCGAAGAGGTCGAGCCAGCGCGGCCGATATTTTTCAGTTCCAGCTTCCACAGATCATTTTTTACGGGGGAGCCAATACAAGTCTTTATTATCCCGCCTTACATGTCAGAATCATAACTCATCCGGATACTCCCTGCGGCTTTCCCCGGCAGTCATTTCCAGCCGCCATGCTGCACGAACGCGGTGTACTGGTGCCCGCCGCCGGTCATCATCGTGTTGGGTTTGGCATCCAGGTAAACCGGTCCCGAGGCGGCGGCGGGGTACTGTTTTCTTACGCTGGCGAAGGCGTCTGCGGCCGCCTGGAGGCAGCGCTTTTTTACCGCTGGGTCAGCGCTGAACTTGTGCCCCCACATCACCACGTCGCTGAGCCGATAGGTCCAAGGGCCGTAGCCTCTGCCGGAACCCCCGCCGGCCGGGGTCCAGTTGCTGTAAAAGCCCACGCCCGGGCCGCCGGCCAGAAAACGGGCGGCAAAATCGGCGTAGCGCACCACGTAGCGGCGTCCCAGGTCGTAAGGCCGGCCCGTTCCCAGCTCCACCGCCTCGGTGAACCGGGCCGCGGCATTGATACAGATCGCGGTCGACCAGAAACCGTTCACGTTCTTGTCCGGGTTGTCCCGGCGGCCGTTTTCGGTCAGGTACCATTGGCTGTCGGGGTCGGTGGCGAGGAGGATCTTTTCCCCGGCGCTCCGGTATTTGTCGTCCCAGGTTTCGAGATAGGCATCGGTCATGATTTGAAGATTATTGCCGGCGTCGCGGATCGGCTGGTCGATCTGGGCGAAGCGGTTTTCGGTGATCTTCCAGTAAACCAGGTCGCGGATCTCCTCGGCAGATTCGAGTACCCGCCGGTCTCCGGTCAGATAATAGAGAGCCATCATCCCGCGGTTGTTGAAATGGCCCGATTCAGGGTTGCTGCCTTCACCCCAGGGCCAGCGCAGCTTGCCGAACCAGGTCAGAGCCGCGGTCCGCCGCGATGGCCCACCTGGGCGGCTTCCACGCCATGCTGGGTATGAGTGAACTTGCCGCCGTCGTGAACCCCGTCCCGCGGGCTTCTGGCTTTGCTATGGTACAGGTCGATGTCGCTTTCGTGCCGCAGGCCGGCTTCCGCCATGCGCCACCAGCGGCAGCTTATTTCGGGGGACCCGCCGACGGTGCGCAGGCTCTGGAACAGCATACCGTAACCGTGGTCGTATTCGTGGTTGTAGTGGCTGAGCACGATGCGGCCGGTGTGAGGGCCCCGGGTCTGGTCGATTTCGTTCCTGGCCCAGGTGTCGCCGAAATTACGCCAGCCGTATTCATCGATGGTTTCGATGTCCCCGGTTAGGTTATTTTCCGGGCCGATCAGGGCGCCGTGCATCAGGTTTTCGTATTCGGGGAACCGCCGGGGATCGTAGACCGCGGCATCATCGAAGAAACCGCCGGCCAGGTAGGTGTCTGCGGAAGCCCGCACCACCAGCGGGTAGTGGAAGGAACCCATTAGCGTGGCGATGCGGTTTTCGGCCGGAGTGCTGCCCTGCGCTCCAGTGTGGAAATAGAAAGCCACCTCGTGAGTCTTGATTTCTCCGCCTTCCAGCTCGTGGTGGTCGGGAAATTCCCCGGGCCAGAGAGCCACGCGCACGCTGCCATCCGGGGAAGCCGAGAGGCACTTGGGGAAATTCTGCCAGAAATGGCGTACCGCCACAGCCAGGCCGAACTTCCGGTCGCAAGCCTGCAGCCAGGCATCCGGCCGGTCCCGGCGGTAGGCAGTGGTACCGTCCAGGAAAAAATCAGCGCCGCGGAAAGTGAGGGGAATTTTGCCCAGGTGGTTTGCGTGGTTGCGGTGGAACCAGTTTTCGCCGCCGGAAGATTCCTGGTAGACTCCACCGGGGCCGGTGAGGACCACCCGGTCGAGGACATCTTCCCGGCCATCGCCCACTGAAAGCTCGATGGGATCCTCGAACGCCAGGCGGGTGACCAGTGAGAGGTCGTCGAAAAAGAAATGACCCTCGCGGCCCATCACCCAGTGACTGGGATCCCCATCGCGGTCCGGCAGAGGCTTGGTGGGATTGTGGTTCTCCAGCGTGAAAAAGACCCGCACCAGGCCGCTGCCGGCGTAAAAATACAACCGGGCCGTGTATTCCACCCGGGCCTCGGTCTGGTTGTCGGCGCTTTGTTCCCAGAGGTTCCCTTTCACCGCGATCGTCGCCACCAGCGGCCCCCTCGCTTCCACCGCGAAGCTTTTTACCGGACCCGAACGGCTGTCGAGCGGGCGGCCGAGAGCATCCACGGCCTGCACCGCGGCAGGACTTTCACCCGGAGTGACCAGCTCCTCGGCGGAAAAATCACCATTGCGGTCATGATCGAGCCAGATCCGGCCAAACAGGTCGAAATTCCGGCGGTCGATCTCGCAGCGCAGCACGCCGGTTTCAACTGTCACTTTCCGCTCGTCTTCCCGGATCGCCAGCGGCGGATATTCGGCAATGGGGCCGCTGTCGCGCAGAAAAAAGCGGGCAGTGCCTTTGGCGGGGCAGTCGGCCGGGAAATTGACCAGCAGCCAGCGCACTGAACCATCCGGCCAGGTGGAAGCGGTTTCGAATTGAGCGGGCAGAGGCTTGCCGTCCGCCGCGGTTACCCTGAGAACCGCCGGGTCGTTTACCGAACCGCGTGGTAATGGCACACCCAGGGTCACTATTTCACCCCGGCGTGCGTAACTCTCAAATTCCTGCGCGCTGAGAGGGATTTCCAAGGCCAGGGCCGAAGAGAACAGGCCCGAGAGAAGAAGAGCGGTCAGCGGGCGAAAGAAATATTTTCCGGACATTGGCGGTACTCCCCGGCAGCTTGGCCTTTGCGGTTTAGCCTGTGGATCTGACTCATGCATGAGCGGCGATGGGATACGGAGCAGGGGCGGCCCGGCAGCCTTTTTGCTTTCCGCTGGTGGCCGGGGGACCCTCCGCGGCCGGCGCCGGGCAAAAAGGATGCCGGGCCGCCCGCCCCAGGCCGGCTGAAAGCCGGCCACGGATAATCCGCCGATCTTCTTTAGCAGCTCCAGCGGCGACCGGGCGGGCTGGAGGCGTAACAAACGGAAGTCCAGGCGGGGAGCGCTTCCCCGGTTCGGTTCACGGACGCTGTCGGCTCCTCGATGATGGAGCGCCGGGGGACGAAAAAGAGCGCCGGGCCGGGAAGATTCCTATCCAGGCCTGGCTTCCTGCCATATGGGGAATGTCTGTTCGCGAAGTTAATCCAGAAGCTTGCGGGCCTGGGCGGCCACGTTTTCAGCAGTGAAGCCGTAAAGCCGGGCCAACTCCTGCCACGGTCCGCAGGAACCGAACTTGTCGAGTCCGATTATTTTGCCTTTCAGCCCGGCGTAGCGTTCCCAGCCGACAGTTATCCCGGCCTCCACCACCAGCCTGCGCTCCACATCCGGCGGCAGCACGCTTCTGCGGTACTCCTCGGGCTGCTCGTCGAACAGCCCCCAGCACGGCAGGCTTACCACCCGTATCTTACGGCCCTCGGCGGCGAGACTCTTCTGAGCTTCGAGCGCCAGGTGGACTTCGCTGCCGGTGGCGATAATGATCAGCTCCGGCCTGCCTCCCTCGGCCTCGCTTATCACGTAGGCTCCCTTCTTCAAAAGGCGGGCATCGGCGTACTGCTTTCTGTCGATTACCGGTATGTTGTGCCGGGTCAGGAGGAGGGCCACCGGCCGGTTCCGGCTGGTGATTGCCACTTCCCAAGCCACGGCCGCCTCGGTGGCATCCGCGGGCCGGATTGTCAGCAGGTTCGGGATCACCCGCAGGGCCATGGCCTGTTCGACCGGTTGATGGGTCGGCCCATCCTCGCCGACAAAGATGCTGTCGTGGGTGAATACGTAAGTGACCGGCGCCCGGTTGATTGCGGCCAGCCGGATCGCCGGCCGCATGTAGTCGCTGAAAACGAAGAAAGTGGCGCCGAATACCCGGAGGCCGCCGTAGAGCGCCATGCCGTTGAGGATCGAGCCCATCGCGTGCTCGCGTACCCCCCAGTGAAAATTGCGGCCCGAGGGGCAGTCGCGGTTGAAATCCGCGGCCCCGGCGATCAGGGTGCGGGTCGAGGGCGCCAGGTCGGCCGAACCGCCGATGAAGTTGGGGAAGACCTCCGCTATCACCTGTTCGGCCTTGCCTGCGCTGGAGCGCGTGGCCACCGGCTTGTCGCCGCAGGTAGCCAGGAGCCTTTCCGTCAGGTCACGCGGAATGACCGGGTCGTAAAACCTGTCCAGGAGCGTCGCTTTCTCCGGATTGCTCTTACGCCAGATGGCGAGTTTTTTCTCCCACTGTTCGTATGCCTCTCCGCCCCGGCGGGCATTGACCGCAAACAGGTCATAGACTTCTTGGGGCACGGTGAAGGGCGGGTAGTTCCAGCCCAGCGCTTCGCGGGTCTTTTGCAGCTCCTCTTCGCCCATCGGCGCGCCGTGGATTTCGGCGGTCCCGGCCATGTTCGGGCTGCCCTTGCCGATAATGGTGCGGCACTTGATGAGCGACGGCCGGTCGGTGACCTTGCGCGCTGCCTCGATTGCCCGCGCCACCGCTTCCCGGTCGTGGCCGTCCACCGCCTGGGTGTGCCAGCCGTAAGCTTCGAAACGCTTCAGCACGTCCTCGCGGTCGAAAGCCAGCGCGGTGTCGCCTTCGATAGAGATATGGTTGTCGTCGTAGAGGTAGATGATCTCGCCCAGGCCAAGATGGCCGGCCAGGGAGGCGGTTTCGCTGGAGACACCCTCCATCAGGTCGCCGTCGCTGACTATCGCATAGACCTTGTGGTCGTAGACGGCGAAATCCGGAGTATTGAAGCTGGCAGCCAGGTAGCGCCTGGCGATCGCCATGCCCACCCCATTGGCGAAGCCCTGGCCCAACGGGCCGGTGGTGGTCTCCACGCCCGGCGGATGGTCGAATTCCGGGTGACCGGGAGTGAGGCTGCCGAGCTGGCGGAAGTTCTTGAGGTCTTCGAGGGTCAGGCCATAGCCCGACAGGTGCAGCAGGCTGTACAAGAGCATCGACCCGTGGCCCGCGCTCAAGACGAACCTGTCCCGGTCGAGCCAGTGCGGATGACGGGGGTCGAAGCGCAAGTAACGGGTCCAGAGCACCAGGGCCGCATCGGCCATGCCCATCGGCATGCCGGGATGGCCGCTGTTGGCTTTCTGCACCGCCTCCGCCGACAGGATCTTTATCGTGTTTACCGCAAGCTCTTCGATTGACTTCTTATTCATTATCGACCTCCAGGGGACGGAGCACCCGGCCTGGAACGTCCGCTCCGTCAGGCAGTTGCCGGCTCGAATTACAGGTTCGTAAGTGAATGGCTAATATAGCTTTCGCCCGGAAGTATTGTCAATGGCTTTACCCCCCGGAACGGGGAATGACGGCAACTGGAAAAAGCCTGAAAACGTGTCTCAAAGACCGGCGCCGTTTTTCACCAGCCTGGCCAGAAAGCCGGTCTCGGCGGGCAGGAAGGGGACCGCTTTATGAGTGGGTACCTGGAGCGTGAAGTCCAGAAGCAGGGTATCGCCCAGCAGGCGGGCGCCGCCGGTGTAAACCTGGCGTGGTTCGACCGGGGTGGAATTCTCCAATAACAGCGTCACTTCCAGAACTCCTTCGGTTACGCTGAAGCTG
>JAZDIG010000395.1:0-2126 GCA_043805105.1 Candidatus Glassiibacteriota bacterium
GGCGAACTTCTGGCCCACGTGCGGGGTCATCCCGATGAAAGTCAATACCAGATCGAAAGGTCCCGGGTTGGCCGGGTACATAATGTCCGTAAAGGAAGTATTGTGTATAAATTCCAGTGTCTGGCTCGTGTCCACAGCGGAGGCCATCAGCCGCCAGGCATGGTCCACCGGCGGAGCATCATAAGTGCCGTTCTTGTTGAAATCCGCGTAAAAATCGACGTTGTAGCTCCGGCCGACCTGCAGGACTCCGGGCAGGGCGATCGTGAAGTCGGGCCCGGCAAGGTATTCGATAGTGGTGTCGGCGGCCACGTAGGCGGTGCTGCTGTCGACCACCCTGAGCTGAAGCATCTGGCCGACGTGGGGGGTCATGTTCATGAAGTTCAAGGTCAGGTCGAACGGTCCCAGGTCGGCCGGATAGGCCACGTCCGTGAAATTGGTATTGTGCGCGAAAGACAGGGTGACGTTCCCGGTCACGGCCGGCGCCATCATCCGCCAGGCATGGTCCGCCGGCGGAGAGTCGTAGACTCCGTTCTTGTTGAAATCGGCGTAGAAGTCGACATGATAGCTCTGACCCTCCATCAACACTTCCTGGAAGGACAGTTCATAATTCACGGCGCTGAGCGAAGCAATGGTAGTGTCGGCCACGGTCATGCCGGAAAGGCTGTCCACCACCCGCAGGGCAAATTTCTGGCCCTGGTGGGGAGTCATGCCGGTAAAATTGATCGTCAGATCGTAGGATTCGGCAAAAAGCCCGGAATTGGGCAACAGCAGGCAGAAGACGAGCAGCGCGCAGTAATTGGTAAACTTGCTTTTCATACGGACCTCCCCGGATTTTTTCAGGCCAGCCGGACAACCGGACAAAACCGGCAGTTTTGCCCGCGCTGACACCGGATGGCCGATTAATTGACACCTCGCGGAAGGACAAAAACCATGGTAAGCCGGTCCTTCGTTGCGGAAATGTAAACTCCCGGTACGCCCGCTGCCTGGCAGCGGCCCGGTTCCTGGCTGAAGATATTACGGCAGCCGTCAGCCGGGACGGTTTGCATTATCTATCAAAGGCGCCTCCCCGGGCTTAGTGCAGTTATAATCCAGTACAGGATTAATCCTGGATGCGGCAATTAGTATGTGTCTGCATCTCATTATCATACTACAGGGGCAAAACGGTCAAGAAAAACCGGCAAAACTTTTCTGCTGCCTTTTAAGCCACGGTCCGATTACTTAAATAACCCGTATAATTTACAGTGTTCCAGCCCGCAGGATAAAGCCAGAACAGCAGCCGGTATTCGTGTCAGACTCTGAACGGCCGGGGTACGGCGGCAGGCAAGACAGAAATGAGTCGATTTGGGTTCAAAATTCAGCGGGCGGCACCAGGCAAAAGGGGCTGCCCGCAACAGGTCAGCCCCTTTTCTGTAAGTGATAATCTCTGTCGAAACCCGTCTATGCCGAATCAGAATATCTTGGTCAGGGTAATGCAGGTCGAGTGCCCCTGGGAACGGTCCTTGGCACCGGTTTCCCAGAGACTGCGCACCGACAGGAACATCTTGGCCGGCACGATAAAAGCCGACACTTCCGGCCCGATAGCGAAGACGCGGTCGTGCACGCTCGTATCCCAAACCGCCGCGGCCCCGCTGTCGTCGGTCAGTTGTCCGATGTAATAACCGGACAAGCCGATGTCCCAGACCTTGGCCACGTTTTTCGCCAGGCCCCATTCCAGCACCAGGTCATGTCCCGGCTTGACCTTGGTTTCCCCCTTCTCGCCATTGATTTCATAGCGGCCGAGTACGGAGAGGCTCCAGGCTTTGGCCGGGTCCAGGTAAAAGGTGTAGCCGAATGTCAGCATGGTGGTAGTGAAATCCTGGCCGGCCGAGGCGGGTTCGGTTTTGCTGTATTGCCCGGTAGGCAGGAAAAAGCTCAGTCCCACCGCCGCATCGTAGCGCGGCCCGTGCCAGGCCAGCACGAACGGTTCGAGGTAGAGGTCCCCCATCCCGAACTGCTGGTCCGCCACGCCCAGAGCGCCGATCTTCAGGTCCGTCCGGACGAACGGGATCAGCAGGTCCATGCCGAAATTCCCGCCCAGAAATTTCTTGTCGGTGATCCAGATCAGCCGGTTGACCATGGCGTAGACG
>JAZDIG010000396.1:0-2338 GCA_043805105.1 Candidatus Glassiibacteriota bacterium
GCAGAGCGCAGGCGGCGTGGGACTGGCGGTGTCGAGCTGGCAGCTTACCGGCTCGATCGGCATCGTGATCGTGGCCTTTTATTTCCTCCCCCGTTTCCTGGCCAGCGGCATCTACACCATGCCGGAATACCTCGAATACCGCTACAGCCCTGCCGCCCGGGGAATCATGGCTTTTTACACGATGGTGATCTACGTAGCGGTCACGATCACTGCGGTGCTCTACTCCGGCGGCTTGACCATCCAGACGATATTTGACCTCGATCTGACCGCCGCGATCTGGATTATCGGCGCGCTGGCCGCCCTCTACACGGTCTGGGGCGGCCTGAAAGCGATAGCCTGGGCGGACCTTTTCCAGGGTTCCGCCCTGCTTGTCGGCGGCCTGCTGACCCTGGCGCTCGGCGTACAGGCAGTCGGTGGCTTTTCCGTTCTATTTGAACAGAATGCCAGCCGTCTCCACATGATCCTCCCGGCCGACCATCCTGACATCCCCTGGACCGCCCTCCTGCTTGGCATGTGGGTTCCGATTTTTTACTACTGCGGCCTGAACCAGTTCATCGTCCAGCGCACCCTGGCGGCCAAGAGCCTTCGCCAGGGCCAGCTCGGCATAATATTCGCCGCCGCCCTCTGGCTGCTCGTCCCTTTCGCCATTGTCCTGCCGGGTATTATATCCCTTCAGCTCTACGGTAGCCGGATGGAGTCTCCGGACCAGGCTTATCCGCTCTTGATAAAAAGCCTGATTCCCGAAGGACTGCGCGGCTTCATGTTCGCTTCGATCTGCGGGGCGGTGATGAGCTCGCTGGCTTCGATGCTGAATTCGGCTTCCACGATATTCACCATGGACCTCTACCGCCGCTACTGGCGCAAGGATGCCGCGCAGAAAGCGCTTCTGGTCACCGGCAGGCTGACCACCCTTCTTTTCGTGGTGATCGGCTGCCTGATCGCACCTCGGCTTGCCGACCCGCGTTTCAAGGGCGTATTCAACTATATCCAGGAATTCCAGGGCTACATTTCGCCCGGCATACTGGCTGCGTTCGTTTTCGGATTCGTGGTCAAGCGCGCGCCGGCCGCCGCCGGTGTAACGGCATTGCTGGTCAGCGCTCCGCTCTACGGCCTGCTTCAGTGGAAATTCGGCCACGTCGCTTTCCTCAACCGGATGGCTTTTACCTTTATCGCGGTGATTGCGCTCATGGCTCTGATCACGGCGCTCAGGCCCTTGGAAGCGCCCAGGGTAATGCCGGTCCGGGAGAATTTCGACACCCGGCCCTCGGCCCTGGTGATCCTGCTGGGCCTGGTGGTGATTTGCGCGGTAGTCGCTTTTTTTATCGTTTTCCGGTAAGTCCCCTCGGTCCAACCCTGTCCCCGCCTGACCCGTGTCGCCCGGGCCTGGATTGCCGCCGGGGGAAGCCTTCGCCTCGGGTCATAATACCGTTCCGGTATTGACCTTGGCAAAAGTCTATCCTTGACATATCTGCTTATTTGATTTAATCTTGTCAATCTGGATCGGCCTTCGATCCTCATGATTTCACCCCCCCGGCAAGTTTCACGCCTGACACCGATAACCGGCTGTCGGCATTAAAATTACAGTGAAATTCTGACCGGAGTCACCGTATCGGGAAAATCACATCTTCAGTACCTGTTGCAACCTTCTCGCCGCGTACCGTTTAATATGGTGGACGACACGTTCACTCACACTGTCTTCCGAATATCATTTTAAGACTCGAAAACAAACGGGAGAATTCGATGGCTAAGAAAATGATCACAATCGACGGTAATACCGCGGTCGCCAATGTGGCGCACGCCACCAACGAGGTGATCGCGATCTATCCGATAACGCCTTCCTCCGGGATGGGGGAGGAGGCGGACGCCAGGAGCGCCAAGGGCCTGAAGAACATCTGGGGCACGGTCCCGGACGTGGTGGAGTTGCAGTCCGAGGGTGGGGCGAGCGGTGCGGTGCACGGCGCCCTGTCCACCGGCTCGCTCTGCACCACCTTCACCGCCAGCCAGGGCCTGCTCCTGATGATCCCGAACATGTTCAAGATCGCCGGCGAACTCACGCCCACCGTGTTCCACGTCTCGGCGCGGGCGGTGGCCAGCCAGGCCCTTTCCATTTTCGGCGACCATTCGGACGTGATGGCCGCCCGGACCACCGGATTCGGCCTGGTCTGCAGCGGCAACCTCCAGGAGGCCCAGGACTTCACCCTGATCACTCAGGCGGCCTCCCTGCGCAGCCGGGTGCCTTTCGTCCATTTCTTCGATGGTTTCCGCACTTCGCACGAGGTGCAGAAGATCGAGGAACTGGGCCGCGACGAGATGCTCGCCATGCTCGACGACGAGCTGA
>JAZDIG010000397.1:0-5832 GCA_043805105.1 Candidatus Glassiibacteriota bacterium
GCTGAATTGAAAAAGGCCTGCGCCCAGCTCGCCTGAGCGACGCTTTTACGGTCTTTGCTGAAAACTCCGCCTGGGAAACTTTGGGCGGACACGCGGGACCGCCCCTGCGGTTCGAGGCCGATCCTTGTTATACAGGAAGATGTATCTTGATGAATTGCAATGCCTTACGTAGGACACGGCGCGCCGTGTCCCTACACTGCTGGCATTTGAGACAATCCCTACGGTTCGAGTCCGGCCCTGAAGCATATTCGGAAACGTCCTTTTTACCGGAGTCACAATGGAAAGAATTTCGAGACGCAATTTCCTGTCTTTCGGCGGTGGAATAGTGGGCGCCACCCTGGCCGCCGCCTGCGGCAGCGGAGTATCGCCATCCGCTGAATCCACTCCGGCAGCCGGTTCAGCGGCCCAGCCGGCGGCCGCGCCCGCGGCCATGAACGAATACTGCGGCCTGCGGATGGGCATGCAGAGCTGGTGTTTCCGCGAGTGGGACCTCGACCGGACGATCGCCGGCATGCAGGAGCTGGGCCTGTCCAACATCGAGCTGGCCCTGGTCGTGCACCTGCCGCTCGATTCAGCCGATGAGGCGATGCAGGCGGCCCGCGGTAAATTTGACGCGGCCGGGATCAAGATCGACGCTTTCGGCGTGGAGCGGGTGCGTAACGACGAGGCCCAGGCGCGCCGTCTGTTCGAGGTCGGCCGGAAACTCGGCGTGATCGCAATCAGCGTCGCCCCGGAATACGAGGCCCTGCCGCTGGTGGACCGGCTGGCCAACGAGTACGGCATCCCGGTGGGGATCCACAACCACGGCCCCGAGGACAAGCTTTACGCCAAGCCCGAGATGTACCGGGACAAGCTGGCCGGACTTTCCAGCCTGGTGGGCCTCTGTGTCGACACCGGCCACTACGGCCGTTCGGGGGTGGACCCGCTGGCGGTGATCGACGAATTTTCCGACCGGATCAACATGGTGCACCTCAAGGACATGGTGCACGGCGGCGCTGGCGAGCCCGAGTGGGTGGACCGGATAGTGGGCCAGGGTAAGCTCGACCTGCCCGGACTCCTGAAACGCCTGTCGGCTATCGACTTCGCCGGCCCGTTTTCGCTGGAATACGAGAGCGACCCCGCCAATCCCCTGCCGCCGATGAAAGATTGCCTGGCGGCGGTGCGGAAAGCCTGCGCGGCGATGGGCTGATGCCTGGCAGCTCGGATTGATCGAAAAGAGTTCCTTGGAGTTTTGTTCCGGGGTAATCTGTCCCAAGGTTAGACGTAGGGGCGGGTTTGAAACCCGCCCCTTGTATATTGGACAACGAACGGGCACGGCATGCCGTGCCCCTACGGCGTACTCAAAGCAATTACAGGCACACCCCTGTGTGCGCCCCTACACGAAATCGGATTAATACCGTTTTCACGAATAATATGGGATAGGATTGAAAGCGAGACTGCCCATGACCGCCAGAAGTAAAAAGATCCGGGGCCTGTCCGCCGGTGTATTACTGGCGGCGCTTGCGGCGGTTGGCTGCGGCAGGAGCGGCCAGCGCGCCGACGAAGCCCTTACCGCCGACTTCCGCTATGCGCCCTGCTGGTGGCAGAGTTCTATCTGCCTGCCGGACGACCGCCAGAAGACCCTGGTGGGCGACGACGGCAGCCTGCTGTACGATTACACTCGGAACGCGCGGGTCAGTTTCGGTCCCTACGCGGATTTCACCATCCGGATACAGGCCGGCATCCAGAGCCGCACGGAATGGGCCGGCCAGCAGTTGTATTCGGCCCGCGTGCCATTGGTGCGAACTTTCAGGCGGGCGGGCGCGCTGGAAATCACCGAGGAGGCTTTTGCGCTTGCTCCGCCGTTGGCCTGGGCCGGTCCGGACTCCTTTCCTCTGGGCGCGGACACTCACGGCCAGCCGATCTACGGCCCTCCCCGCAACGACCTATTGGTAATCGGCTACCGCAACGCTGGGACCGAACCGGTCACCTTCACCCCGCACCTGGCCGTGGAAAGCCTCCACTGGGCCGAACGTTCGGGAGCGGGCCGTTTCCGGGTGGGCGAGGCCACCGAAATAGTCACGGCCGCGCCGGTCATGACTTTCCGCAACTGGAACAACCGGGCGGTGATCGAACTGGAGCCGGTGAGGCTGGCCCCCGGGGACACTGCCCTGCGCTGTTTCGCGGTGGCGCGCGGCCGGACCCTGCCGCAGGTCGACTCCCTGATCGCCGACCCGTTCTCCCTGCGCAGTCAGGCGGTGAGCTACTGGGAGGGGCTTGACCTGCCCTACGGCCGGATCACGGTGCCGGACTCGACAGTCCAGGCCGTACTCGAATCCTCGATCCGCAACATCTACCAGGCCCGGGAGATCCGGAACGGCCTGCCGGCTTTTCAGGTGGGGCCCAGCGTGTACCGGGGCCTGTGGGTGGTGGATGGCTCGTTTCTGCTGGAGGCGGTGACGTTCCTGGGGCGGGAAGCGGAAGCACGCAGCGGGATCGCCTACCTGCTCGGCTTCCAGCGGCCGGACGGCTCGTTCATGCTGATGGACGGCCACTGGAAGGAAACCGGGATCGTGCTCTGGGCCGTGACCCGTCATGCCCGGCTGACCGGCGACCGGCAATGGCTGGAGGGCGTGTGGCCGGTGGTGGAGAGAGGCTTCGCCGCGATCGCGGCCATGCGCCGGCAGGCTTCCACCGATCCGGCGGCCCCCAACTATGGCCTGATCCCGGCGGGTTTTTCGGACGGCGGCCTGTCCGGGAGCTATCCCGAGTACACGAATATTTACTGGTCACTGGCCGGGATGAAAGCGGCGGCCGAGGCGGCCCGCTGGCTGGGCCGGCAGGAACAGGCCGGGAGCTGGCAGGCCGAATACGATGACTTCCTGGCCGGGTTCAGGGAGGCCGCCGAACGGGACGTCCGGACCGATTCCCACGGCAACCGCTACGTCCCGATCCAAATGGTGGAGAACGATAAAATCCCGCCCCAGAAAGCTCAGTGGGCTTTCCTGCACGCGGTGTTTCCGGGCAAGGTGTTTGACGCCGAGGATCCGATCCTGCGGGGCAACCTGAAAATGCTGGCCGCGGTCGAGCGCGAGGGACTGGTTCTGGATACCGGCTGGCTGAAGGACGGCCTCTGGAACTACTTCGCCTCCTTTTACGCCCACGCCCTGCTCTGGACCGGCGATGGCCGCAAGGCGGCCCGCACCCTCTACGCATTCGCCAACCACGCTTCGCCGACCTTGGTGTGGAGGGAGGAGCAAATGCCGGTGGGCGAAGGCGAAGCGATGGTGGGCGACATGCCGCACAACTGGGCCAGCGCGGAATTTGTCCGGCTGGTCCGGCACCTGCTGGTGATCGAGCGGGGCGGGGAACTGCACCTGTTCGAGGGCCTGTCCGCCGAATGGGCGGGTCCCGGCCTGGTCACCCGCCTGGACGGCGTGGTCACGGAATTCGGCAAGGTATCTTTCGAATTGACTGTGGCTCAGGACGGCCGTGCGGCGGAGTTGACATTCGAGCCGCCGGAGCGTACGCCCCCGGACAAGGTGATCCTCCACCTGGACGGCTGGTCCGGCCGGGAGGGCGTGCAGGAGCTGGCCCCCACCGGAAGGCAGACAGTCCGGATCGAGCTGGCGAGGTAAGGGTGGCGCACTACCTGGTAACCGCCGGAGTGAAAAGGGAGCGGTTGGCCGAACTCGAACGAAAGCTGTCGGCCGGGGAATTCCTGGGATTGCGGCCGTTCGGCAAGGCGCTGAGTTTCAGCCTGGAAAACGCCAGGTGGAAGGATAAAGACACCGCGGCCTGGGAGGAGGAGGACTACTGTTCGCCGCCATTGGCAGCGGAGCGGAAAGCGGTGCTGGACAGATATTTCGAGCGGATCGAGGTCGAAACAGTGGAGGAAGGCGAAGGCTGGGAGAGGATTAAAGAGCTGGTTCGGCTGTTCGGAAAAGAATAAAGTCTTTAGCCGGTTACATAAGAACTGGATCTATCCGGCCCTTTGTAGGGACGGACCCCCATAAGCGCTAAGTATTTATTGTTGAAAGTTAATCTTCAGGATGATTTGAATGACACACCCCGCCCTGCTTCGCCCCGATTTATCGGGGCGAAGCAGGGCACCCCTCTTTGCAGAGGGGACTTGCCCTGCCCAATCCACCAGGTAGACGCGAGGTTCGCCGATAAAGCATTTTGTTCCCCCTTTGGCAAAGGGGGATACAGGGGGATTTTCCCCACCCACCGGGCGACCGGCGGGTCGCCGCAATACAGGCCACAATCCAGGCTAACTCATGACAACCGTGGTATCGCGCCAGGGCCGGGTGCGCTGCAGGTCGCTGTTAAGCACCTCGACCGCCAGGTTGACGTCATCCACGATCTGGAAGTCGTACATGCCCACGCAGATAAAGTCCGCGCCGCTCTTGAAGGCGTAAGGGAAGCCCACTTCGGCTCGATGGCGCCAGCGGCCAGGATCTTATAGGCGATCCAAGGCTGCGGCAGGGTTTCCATGTAGGCCACGGTTTCGTCCGGGTCGGTGCACCAGATGTTGTCGTGCTCATCGGTCGGGGTGGCGGACCAGTAATCGGTGTGGTGCAGGGTCTTGACCCAGAAGTCCGGCTGGATCCCCAGGTCCACGCAGGCCTTGACCGTGTCCAGCATGTGCGCGCCCACGCCGGCGGGCAGGCCGTTCTGGCGGATGAATTCTACACCACGGGCGATCTCTTCCACCTTGCCGTCGCGGTAGAGCCGGTCGGCGATCCCGCCCTGGACGTAGCAGGCGCAGGCCCCGCCGTCGATCGAGAGCTGGATCCCGGTGATCAGGTCTTTACCATAGGCGGAGTCGGAGATGAACTGGATCGAGCCGCGCTCCTTGCGCCAGTAGTCGTTGATTACCCGGCCCAGGGCGGGGTTGGTGATGATGGTGTTGACCCCGCACTTTTCGGCCATGCGGAAGGTGTCGAACACCTTCTGGTCGCTGTGGTAGGCCTTGACCAGCTCGGACACGTAGATCAGGTCGCGGGCGTGGGCCCAGCCGCCGATCAGGTTGCCGCCCAGTACCATCCGGCTCAGCTTGAGACCCTTGATGTGGCCGTAGGGCAGGGTGCCCTTGAGCTCGCTGAGGCTGGCGAAGCGGAAGGTCTTGATCGTGGCGCTGGTCAGCGCTTCGGGGTTGTTTTGCATCGAGGCTTCCAGCAGGCTCTTCTCCTCGAAGCTCTGCCAGCCGGCCCTTTTGAGCGCGGCCCAGACGAACCCGCCGAAAACCGGCAGGCCGATCAGGGGCCGGAGGATTTCCCGGCGGCTGATCGGGCCGAGGGGCACCCCGGCAGCGCTGGAATCGGCAGGCAGAGAGGCTTCCCTGGGAGGCGCGGCCTTTTCTTTCCTTGCACCCAACGCCAGCAGGGAGTCCAGCCGGAAGCGGCTGCTCCCCGGCAGAATAGCAACCACCACCAGGGCGAGCATTTCGACCAGGTTCTTGTCCACCAGCAGGTAGTTGCCCTCGGTGAACATGCTCTTGACCGACTCGACCAGCGGCGGGTTGGCGACCCAGTAGAGCGCCAGGAGCGCGATCCCGGAAACGGCGGCGGTCCGGACCAGCACGCCGAACACGAGCCCCAGCCCGATCAGGGCGAGGCCCCACATGTTCAATAGGTCCACGGCCCTCAGGACCGGGGGATTCATCAGGATCCAGTCGAAGAGTCCGCGGAAGATCCATTTGGAATCGGCAAGGTAGGCGGCGCAGGTCCAGTCGGGATTGGTGATTTTCACCAGGCCCTCGTAGAGGAAGTGCCAGCCGATCGCCAGCCGCAGGACCACCAGACCCCAGGTCTGCAGTTTTGTCATTCCGCCGTTGGTTTGCCCGTCTCT
>JAZDIG010000398.1:0-7083 GCA_043805105.1 Candidatus Glassiibacteriota bacterium
ATAATGCACCGGGAAGCGCTTGCCCGGCTCCTCGAAAGGCACGTTGCCGCATTCGAACGGCCGCTCTTTTTCCTTGCTGGTTCCGGTTTTCGGCCCGATCAGGGCGCTTAGCCCCAGAGCGCCGCCGACCAGGACTGCGGCGACTATTATAGTGATCAGGATTGCCAGATAGTCAGCCATTGGTAATGCGGTTCATCCTCATGATGGGGGGGTAGGGGCGAGAAGCTTCTACATTTTACAAACTGCCCGCCGCTTTGTCCAGAAAAAAGTTTCCCGAAAGCTTTGAAATAGGCCAGTTACGCACATTTGGCATCAGAGATGGATGGCTCGGCCAAGGGCATCGGCGGCCGCCTCCATCAGCGCCTCGCTGAACGTGGGATGCGGGTGCACCGCCTCGTGCAGCTCTCCAGCCCCCAGGCTCAACCAGCGGGCCAGCGACGCCTCGCCGATCAGCTCCGTGGCTTCCGCTCCCAGGATGTGCACGCCCAAAAGCTTACCGCTCGCGCTGTCTGCCACCACCTTGACGAATCCCTCCTGTTCCCCGCTGGCGACCGCCCGGCCCAGCGGCCGGAAGGGAAAGCGGCCGACAACCGGTTCGAGGCCCGCCTGGCGGGCCCGGGTTTCGGTAAGACCTATGCTCGCCACCTGGGGCCGGCAGTAAACGCAGCCCGGCACTTCCTCCGGTTTCGGCACCCGGGTTTCGCGGCCCAGGATCGACTCCACCGCGGCAATCCCCTCGCGGCTGGCCGCATGTGCCAAGAGCGGGGGCCCGATACAGTCGCCCACCGCACGCACCTGAGGTGCCGCAGTCCTGAATCCGTCTCCCACTTTCACGAAGCCGCGGGCCGTTTCCACCCCGGCTTCCTCCAGCCCGATCCCCTCCACGTTCCCGGTCACGCCCACCGCGATCAGGGCCTTCTCGCAGACAATTTTCCGGGTGGAGTCGCCCTTCCTGACCGTGACTTCGAGGCCGCCGGCGCACGGTTCGATCTTTTCTACATAGGCGCCGGTCAGAAAACTCAAGCCGCGCTTCTCGTAAATCTTCTGCAGCTCGGCCGAAACTTCTTCATCCTCGGTGGGCAGCACCCGCTCCAGCAGCTCGACCACCGTGACCTGCGTGCCGAACGTACTGAAGAAATAAGCGAATTCCATCCCGATCGCGCCGCCACCGACTATAACGATTGAGCGGGGCTGATGTTGCAGGACGAGAGCTTCCTTGCTGGTAATCACATTTTCGCCGTCCGGCCGGATGCCGGCCAGTTGGCGCGGCCTGGCGCCGGTGGCCAGGATCACGTTGCGGGCCGCCAGGGTCACAGTCTCTTCCCCCTCGACTTCGACCCGCTCTCCGCCGGCCAGCCGGCCCCGGCCTTCGAACACCGCGATCCCGTTCTTTTTCATCAGGTAGCGCACCCCCCGCATCACCCGGTCGGCAACCTGGCGGCTGCGCCGGATGATCGCCTCCCAGTCGAAGGCGGGATTTTCCACCAGCACACCGAACTCGGCGGCGCGGCCCACCGTCTCGAACACCTCGGCGCTGGCCAGCAGGGCCTTGCTGGGAATACAGCCCCAGTTGAGGCAGACTCCGCCCAGCCGGTCCGCCTCGACGATCGCCGTGGACAGGCCCTCCTGGGCCGCCCGGATCGCGGCCACGTAACCGCCGGGACCGGAACCGAGGATGACGAGGTCGAATTTGTTCTCCGCGTTCATTGTCCACTCCTGCCATTGTCCACAACCGGTCCGGCTAAACTTAGCGCTGAAACAAGAGGTGTTCGGGGCCTCCTGAATTGAACAGCGGGCGCATTCCCCACAGCCTGCTGCGGAAGTCTTCAATAGTTCTAAACCGGGCCGTCCATGTCAATCCTTTTCACGCGAATGAATGGAAACCGTCCGGCGGTCGTTCGGCAGCCCGGCGATTCAGCTACTTGATAAAACCGGTCTGAAAAACTAACTTACCTGGATACCTGTCCGCTGGACTGCGGACGGGAAGCGGGACTGGATTTAAAAACGTGCTTAATAAATCGGAGACCGGGATTGTTCCAGGCCCTGGCTGCATCCTTCGCCGCGTCGTTCATCGCCCTGGTCAAGATCGCCCTGGTGATGGTGGCCAGCGCCTGGCTGGTGCGGCGCGGCGTATTCGGCGAAACTCACATCAAGGCCATCACCGGGGTGGTGGTGAACCTCGCCCTGCCCTGTCTCGTGTTCGGCAACATAATCGCCAATTTCGATACCCGGAGCTACCCTTACTGGTGGAAATTCCCGCTGATCGGCGCGGGGTTTACTTTGGCTATACTGGCCGCAGCCCGGATTTTTTTCTGGCGTGACCGGGAAAAGGGCCTTACGCTGAGCGCTCTGGCCGCTTTCCAGAATGCCGGATACCTGATCCTGCCGATCGGTGAGGCGCTCTTTCCCGACCAGTTCGGCCGTTTCAGCGTGATCCTGTTCCTGATGCTCTTGAGCTATATGCCCTTATTGTGGAGCCTGGCCAAATTTATGGTCTCGCACACGAAAGGGGCGCAGATCCGGCTGAGCCAGGTTTTCACGCCGCCCTTTTACGCGGCGGTGCTGGCCATGATCTGCGTTTTTACCGGGACCGGCGGCCGCATCCCCTCGCCGGTGCTCGGAGCGGTGGACCTGGTGGGCGGGGCGTGCGTGCCATTGGCCACGGTGGTGCTGGGCATGACCATGGGTTCGCTCAAGGTGGACCGTCTGCCCAACGCCTTCGACATGCTGCGGGTGATCGGGATCAAGCAGTTGCTGGCGCCGGCGCTGATGATTCTGGCGCTGAAGTACCTGGCCTTTTCCAGCGGACATCTGGAGAACGCCTTCTGGATTCTGGAGGCCAGCTCTCCGCCGGCAACCGCGCTGGCTCTGCAGGCGATACACTACGGCGGCGATGAGAAGCTGATCTGCGGCATCCTGGTCGTGGCCTACCTTGCCGCCCTGGTCACCATCCCATTCTTTTTCAGCCTGGTCGAAGTCCTGCTCTGACCGGCCGGGGCCGGGCAGAGCGGCCCGCTCGAACCGATGACCACTGATTCGATCAACAGAAGACGGTTTCTCGCCTCAGTCGGCGGCGGGATAGCCGCCGGCATGGCCGTGGCTTTAGCACCGGGCTGCGGCGACAGGAACCGGCAGACAGTGGGAGTGACCGCCGAGGGCCTGGTGCTGGGAGGCCGGGTCTTTCCGCTCTACTGCGGTGAGTTCGATTACTGGCAATTCGATCCAGGCGCCTGGCCGCTCCTGCTCGACCGGCTCTCCCGCCTGGGGCTCAATACGCTCTCGCTGAATGTCCCCTGGGAGAGGCACGAGACCGCTCCGGGGAAGTTCGATTTCGGCGAGATAAAGCCCGGCAACGATCTCGGCGCCGTCCTCGACCTCGCCGCCGGTAAGCGTTTACGCGCAATCGTCAACCCGGGTCCCTGCGTCGGCGCTCCGTTTTTCGGCTGCGGCATTCCTACTCGGGTCCTGTATGATGTGCGGGTGGCGTCCCGCAGCTTCGCGGACACGGCGGTTACCTGTCATTCGGCAGCCGGCCAGTATCCCCTGCCCGCGGCCTTGAGCAACCGGCTGTACGAGGAGTTCGGCCTCTTTCTCGACGCCCTGGCCCGGGTGATCGCGAGGCGGACTGCGGCCGAGGGTGGGCCGGTGGTGGCGCTGGAGGTACAAAGCCCGTTTGCCTTTTTCGGTCTGTCGCCCTATCCCTATGGTGTCGATTACCATCCGGATGCGCTCGCCCTTTACCGCTGGCGGCTGGCCGACCGCTACGTCTCCATCGAAAACCTCAACCGCTCCTACGGCACTTCTTACCAGGACTTCACCCTGGTCGAACCGCCGCGCGCCTTTCTCGCTGAACGGCTCGACAATCTGGCCGCCTATCTCGACTGGACCGAATTCAGGCAGTGGAGTGAACGCTTCGCCGCGGAAAAAATCGCCTCGCTGCTCGCCGCCCGGAAGATTTCGAACATACCGGTAATTTACCGTTTGAGCGGAGGGATTTCACCCGCGGTCCGTGCCGCCGAAAAAGATCGAACCGTGCGCGTGGAAGTAAAAGAGCCTTCCGGAATCCTGGATACGTATTTCGATATCAGGCGGTATTGCCGGGCGGCGGCCGGGAACGGGCGACTGGCCTACAGCCCGGCATTCGGCGGCGGCGTACCGGTGGAGATTCCCGCAGGCCGGGTCCCGGCCGGAGAGGATGTGGAGTTTCTGGCGTTGGCGGCCGTGATGTACGGACTTAAAGGCTGGAATTTGCCGCTGGCAGTGGAGCGGGATTTTTCGACGGCTTCCCCGGTCAGACGGGATGGCCGGATAAGGGAAGAATATTACGAAGCCTGGAGCAGGATCTATCGCCTGCTGCGGGAGTCGCGGTCGAACGAGTTCAGGCGGGTCACGGAAGTGGTGCTGATCGACAACGGCATCCTGGCCGACCTGATTACGGCTTCAAGCCAGGTGAAAACCGCCTCCGGCTTCCTGTTCGACGGGAGTCTGTTCGATGAATCCGTCGATTTCGGTTTCAAAACTGGCCCCCAGGCCTGCCGGAACTGGATCGAACAGGCTGAAGGAATCATGGAGGAGGTGGGCTTCGATTGGAACTATGGGCTCTCCGGCTCCGAGGTCGAATTGCCCGCTGGCTGCCGGGTGGCGCTCGTGCCTTCGCTGGATTTTTACCGGCCGGAAGACTTGCCTGGGCTGCAGGCTTTCCTCGATGGGAGCGGGACCCTGATATTCGGACCCGGTACGCCGTCACTCGATTCGCGGATGCGGCCCGATCGCGGAGTGACCGATTTTTTTTCCCGGGCTGAGGACTACGAGTCGTTCGCTTCCGGTGACCAGGCCGGCGCCGGGAAATTGATCCGGCTGGAGAGTCCACTCAGCCTCGGCGACCTGCTCAAGTCCCTGGAAGTGGTGATTCCTTTCACCCGGGCCAATCCGGCGTTCGATCTGACAGTTCACCGGGCTGCCAATGGCCGGCGGCTGCTTTTCGCCGCCAATAAAACGTCTACCTTGCAGCGCACGGACATTTATTTCCAGGGCCAGCTCGGTTTCCGCGACCTCGCTTCCGGCGACAGCTTCACCCGGGAGGGCAAGTTCAGGATCGAGCTGGCCCGGAGGCGAATCGGCGTCTGGGAGGTGACCGGATGATAGGCCGCCGCTTTACTCTGATTGACGTAGCGCCGCGGGAGCTGGCCAATTTTATCGGTTCCTGCCGGGCAATTGCCACCGCCGGCTCGCAGGCCGTGCTCTGGCACGAAGAGGGATTTCCCCGCCGTCTGGTCGTGGCCGGCGAGGAGGTTCAGCCCGACGGAGTGGGGATCAAGGACGCCAGGGAGACGGCCAGGGCCTTGTACGAGAAATACAGCGACCGGGTCAACCGGGCGGTGGTGACGGATTTCGAGGGCTACCAGCGCCTCCTGGCCGCGGTCAATATCGTGCCGCGGGAGGGAGAGCCGAAATTCACTCACCTCGAAAGGATGTTCCGGGCGCTGAACGGCCAGTTCGACAACCGGGCGGCCATCTATCCGGGACCCACCCTGGACCGGGGACCGGTCTTGTTTCAGCAGGAGGCGGCCTTCCTGTCCGAAAAAATAGCCGAGACGAGCTGCCTGCTGCTGGCCGTTTTCGAAGGGGAACGAATCTTTTTCAGTTGGGTGGCGAAAGTGGCGGGTGGGGAGACAGAGCTGGCGACCACTTTCGACCGCTGGCCGGACAAGGCCGGCGTGGATGGATTCAGCGGCGAGAGCCTCGACCGGGCGGCCGAACGGGTTGAAGCGGAAATCGGACCGCTGGCCTGCGGACTCTTTCTGTCGCGGGAGGATTTCGAACAGCTCTTCGACGGCCGGCGGCACGATTCGCTGCCCGGCACCCTGATCCAGGGCGGACTGGCTTTCGGCATCTCGAACCTGCCCGGAGTGGCCGAAGAAGCCTTTCTCCACACCGCCGGGTTCTTTGCCTACGTGCCGGTTTTCCTACCCTGACTCGACCGACCGTTCACCGGTTTCGGCTGACGGCATTCGGTCGTAAAGCAGCGGACCTGCTTATCCCCGGGTGTTCGATCCCACTAATGGGGAACCTCGTACAATCCTGCCAGAATGACTCCGCCGCGTTCCACCGAAATCAGCGGACTGACTTTCCGGAACAGCCGGTTCTCACTTGACCGGCAAACCCAGGTCTTTCATCCGTATCTGGTAGGGTTCGATCGGCCCCCAGTCCGGGGACGGCAGAGTCTGATACCAGTAGGCGGTGGCGCAGACATCCTGAGGCGCCTCGAAGTTGTTCCAGCCGGTGGGGTGTAGCTTGGGGTCGAACCGGACGTGGCCGTTCACCAGTTCCGGGTAGGCTTCCGGCTTCAGGTTTTGCGGGATTTCTTCGGCTCCGGAGCCGGACATCTGCTGGAGCTCCACCCGGAGATCCTGGTGGAAATAGACCGGGTCGGCCACGTGGTAGCGGTAGAAGCCCCAGACTCCGTGAGCCTGCTGGTCCAGCAGGCAGCCCTGATAGAGGTGGTCGAACCGGCCGAGTCCCCAGGCGCTGCCCACCAGGTCCTCGGTCCCCGTGCCGACCAGCGTGGGCAGCCGGTCGTCGCCATCGAGGTAAATCTTGATCTCCCCTTCGCCGAACCAGGCGAACTTGTAACCCTCCAGCGCCCGGACCCCCACGTTGCAGCCCAGGTAGCGGCCGCGGCCGGTGACAGTCGGCAGGATGACGAAATCTTTTTTCGGCGTGGTGGGATTCTCCCGTCTGTAGCGGGCGTGGAAATAGGACAGGTCTTCGGGAAGCTTGTCCCCGAACGTGTAATCGATGTCGAAAAAGAGGGAGCCGCAGTCGACCGGCGACTGGTTTTCCACTTCCACCCGGGCCTTCCCGCGGAACGGCATAGGGATGATGCAGTTGAACGAGCGGCCCTCGGGATTGGAAAAGAAGCAGGATTCGAAACTCGCCTGACGGGCGAACGGGATACCGAAAAAGTCCTGCAGCGGCGCCTCGACCGACGGCTGTTTCTGGCCGTCCCAGTAAATCCGGAACACCATTCCGCGCAGGATCTCCGGTTCGCCGCGCACTGTGAGCCAGATGCGGCGGATCACG
>JAZDIG010000399.1:0-8128 GCA_043805105.1 Candidatus Glassiibacteriota bacterium
ATCAGGAAGACCGCTTCCTCGCTTCCCGAGTTTTCACCCACCTGCTTGAAGACGATCTTTTCGTAGCCGGTGAGCAGGATGCGGCCCACCAGGGCGAGATAAGCCAGTATCATTCAATGGTACTCGTTCGAGTGTGCCCTGCCGGTCGCTTTTAGCGGCAGACATGATAACGCCGGCGCTTTCGGATGTCAAAGGTTTGGGAGGATACCCGTGGCCGCCCTGGGGGCGGCCGGGGGACCCGGCGGCAAACCGGAGGTTTGTCAGGCCGGGCCGCGGGGAGCCGGAGGAGCGGCCGGGCGGACGTGGTGGGGCCAGAGCCGGCCGTGGGGGCCGGGCTGGCGGCAGTGGACCCAGCGGCCGGCCTGAACGCGCGCCTCCGCGCGTCCGCCGGGCCCCCCCGCCGAGGGCAGGATCAGCTTCACCGTCCGCTCGAAAAAGAAATAATCCCAGGCCCACCCCAAAAGCACCAGCAAACGGTTGCGGAATCCGATCAGATTGAACAGATGCACCACCAGCCAGATCAGCCAGGCGAATCCGCCGCAGAACGACCGGCCGAACAGATTAGCCACCGCCTTGTTCCGGCCGATCGTGACCATGTTGCCCAGGTCGCGGTAATGGTAAGCCCTCTGAGGCCGGTTCGCGATCCGGCGCAGGATATTCCGCGCGGCCGCCTCTCCCTGGGAAGTCGCTACCGGAGCCATCATCAGCAGGGGAGCGCCTCCTTCCTCGCGCCAGGCGATGTCGCCGATTGCATAGACCTGGGGATAGCCAAATACCTGGAGATAGTCGTCCACCGGGATCCGCCCGCCGGGCGCTTCGGGCAGACCCGAATGCTGCGGAAACCCTGAACCTCTCACACCGGCGGTCCATACCACGGTTTCGGTTTCGACCGCTCTGCCGTTCGCGCACTCCAGTAAAACCGGCGTGATTCGGCTCACCCTGGCGCCGGTCAGCACTTCCACGCCCATCTTTTCGAGGCGGCGGTGGGCGTAACCGGCGAGCCTGGCCGGCATTCCCGGCAGAAGAGTGCCGGCGGCCTCTAGCAGCACCACCCTCACGCGCTCATCCGCCAGCACCGGATAGTCCCTGGGTACGATCCCGCCCACCAGCTCGCTCAGCGCTCCGGCGAACTCCACGCCGGTGGGCCCCCCGCCCACGATGCAGAACGATAACCCGGCTCTCCGCCGCAGAGAATCCGGCTCAACCGCCGCCTTTTCGAACCGGGCGAGGATCTGGTTACGCAGGGCTATTCCCTGTTCGAGGGTCTTGAGCTCGAACGCGTGATCCGCGGCGCCCGGCACACCGAAAAAGTGGGTAGCGCTGCCGGTCGCCAGTACCAGATAGTCATAAAAGATGTCACGGTCGCGGCAGACCAGGAGCCGGTTCGCCAGGTCCACGCCGGTAATTTCGGCCATCAGAAAGTGGATGTTGGGCGACTTATTCAGGGTCGAGCGTATCGCATGGGCAATCGCTTCCGGCTCGATTTCAGCGGCGGCCACCTGGTAGAGCAGCGGCAGAAAGGTATGGTAGTTGTTCCGGTCCACCACTACTACTTCCACCGGTTCGCCGTCCAGGGCCTTGGCCGCCCAGAGGCCACCGAATCCGGCCCCGGCGATAACGATTCTCGGCCTGGCCTGCATGATGATCTCCAATAGTGGATAATATAGTACACTATGCCTTAAATATACGACGCCGGGGAATTTTTGTTGCAGGAAATGCGAATTGCGGAAGGAATTTCGGCTTTGCGATGGCCGCCGGTAAAGCTCGTGCGTACCGCTCTATCCCGGCCGCGTGAGGCGACGACCAAAACTACCGTAGGGACGGACCCCTGTGTCCGCCCTGGGTGAGGCGGGGAGGAGCTGTGGCGTCCATATTTTATCCGTGTAATCCGTGTACCAGAATTGGAAAATGTTGCCGGTTCAGACCACTATCGGCTCCACTTTCGCCAGCCGGCAGTAATCTTTCAACTGCTGCTTGAAATCGCCGTAGAAGAAAAGCTGATGGAAACCCGGATAGTCCAATGGTTCGATCAGGCCGTCTATCTTCAGGCTGACCGCCACCACGCAGCCGCCGGCCGGCGGCACGGCGATGTTGTCCACCACCTCGCCGGCGGAAATGACCATTTTGGGTACGGCCGGGTCCTCCAATAGGACGTCGGCCACCGTGACCCGCTCTCCCGGCTGCCACATCGTCCGCGGCACCGCGTCCCGCATGCCGTGATGGTGGCTGATGTAAAACGGCTCAGCCGGCTGATCGAACCCGCGCAGACGGGTCGGGCAGCTGCAGTGCGATCCGATCAACAGGCAGCGGCTGGTCTCCGGCACCGGGTCCTGCTGGAAGCCGGGCCGGTCGAACAGGAACTGCACCAGGGCGTGGGTCACGCAAGCCCCCAGGTCCGCTTCGCAGGCCGCCGGCACCCCGCAGTCGTTCATCCGCGCCCAGGAGATACAGGGCAGGCTGATATCTGTCTTGCCCAAAGCGCCCAGGCAATCCATGGTGATCCCATCGGCTTCCTCGCGCTCGAGGATGTTTCGGGCCGCCACGAAGCTTTTCACCCCGTTGACCACGTCCTGTTCCGTGGCCCCGGTCACCCGGGTGGCGTTCCGGACGTATTCGGCGGTCATCTGCCGGATTTCGTCAGTATCCTTGACCTTGCGGTACTCGCGGATGAAATCGGCGGCCGGGAGCCAGCGCAGCCGGGTGCCGAAATGGGCCAGCCGCTCTTCTTTCTTTTCGCTGCCTTCGAGCACGACGAACCGCATTTCCCGCAGCCGGGCCATGGTTTTCAACATCCTCAGGCCCCAGGCCGCCTGGCCGAAATCATCCGTGCAGCAGAGGCAGATGCCGCTGCGGTGGGCCAGCTCCGCGGTGTTGGTGGTGAACGCGCTGCCCAGCGGCGAGAACACGACCGTGGGCAGGCCTGAATCGGCTGCTTTGACCACCGAGGGCCAGGAATGTTCCTGCCGGTCGAGCAGGAGGATGAACAGGCCGTCCGCCTCCTTCTTCTTCGCCTCGGCCAGCCAGGCGTCGGCATCCTCCAGCGAATGAATCAGCGTTTTGCTGAACCGGAGATCGGCTCCCAGCTTTCCCGCTTCATCCAGCGCCAGTTGCGTGTAATTGTTTCTCGCCGCTTCTCCATCGTAGATCGCTCCCGGCCAGCGCATGCCGTATTCGCCCCTGCGTCTGACCACGGCGGCCATTATCCGCGGAACGTACTTCGCTCCCGGGCCGCAGGGTTTGAGGGTCGTATCCCCCGGCAATCCGGACAGTAAGGGTTTTGCTCCCAGAAGAGCCGTGCCGAAAAGACCGGCCCCGGTCGTGCGGATAAAGTTTCTTCGGTTGTACAATGACATTTTTCGCTCCTGGGAAGGAGTATTGGAGAGATAACGGGGGGTTTGAACTGGATCAGCGTGATAACAATTTATCAATCGAGCCGGCCGCCTGTCAATCGAAGATCGCAGGGTGCGCCTGCCGGCTGATTTTTCTTGAAAGATGGAGAGCTTGCCGTTATCTCTTATTCAGAACCGCGAAACCTATCCACCTTCCCCATCACCATTCCGTCGGAGGCCGTCCATGATTCAACTGGTAGCCATTCTCAGCGTTTTCGCACTCGGTATCGTCTTCTCCCTGATCGGCGCGATCAAGCTGAAGCTGGCCGAAAAGCTCGGTATCGACGATGCCAAGGTGGGCGGACTGATCTCCACGCTGATGTTTACCAGCATTTTCGTGGTGCTCTTTATCGGCCCGCTGGTGGACGCCTGGGGCCACAAGCCTTTCGCCATCCTCGGCTTCCTGCTCTCCGCCCTGGCGATCTTCCTTTTCGGTTCGCTGAAAAGCTACAAGGGAGTGGTATTCGCCTGCATCCTGCTGGGAGTGGGCGGTATGTGCGTCAATACCGTGGGCAATACGCTCATGCCGGTCGTCCTCTTCGATGGCCAGAACGCCCCGGCAGCTCTCAACCTGGGCAACATGTTCTTCGGCCTGGGCGCCTTCTTCACCCCGTTTCTGGCGATCTTCCTCCTGCAGAAGATCGGCCTCGGTAAGACAGTAAACCTGATTGCCCTGATCGTGCTGGTTGGTATTATTTTCGCGCTGGTGACCACCAGTTACCCCGAGCTGCCCGCCGGCGGCTTCAACATCGCCGGCGCTGTCGCCCTGCTCGGCAATCCGCTGGTGCTGGTGGCCGCCCTGGCCCTGTTCTGCTACGTGGGCCTGGAAGCTTCCATGGGCGGCTGGATCACCACCTATCTCACCAGCATCGGGCTGACCGAAAACCGCGCCTCAGGATTCCTCTCCGGCTTCTGGATCTCGATCATGGCCTCCCGGCTGGTCTCCTCGATGGTCGTCACCCCGGAAAACGGCGCGCTGGCGATCGCCGTGCTGGCCGTGGTGGCGGTGATCTCGATCGGCATCATGGCCACCACCAAAAGTAACGGTCTGGCCGGCCTGGCGGTGATAGTCACCGGCCTGGCGTTCGGCCCGATCTTCCCCTCGGTGGTGGGCGTCACCTTCAGCAAGGTAGCTCCCGAACTGTACGGCAGCGTGTTCGCGATCATCTTCGCCATCGGCCTCCTGGGCGCCACGATCCTGCCCGCCTGGATGGGCATCCTTTCCAAGGGCAAGAGCATCCAGAAAAGCATGGTGATCGCGGCCGTGGCCGCCGCCCTGCTGGCCGTGATCGCCGTGGTCATGGGCCGGATTTGAATAATTTCTGGAGCATATATAGTCAGCAATTATTTGGATTTCGGCATTTTCGAGTCAGAGGCTGAAAAAGCACTTAAGCCTCAGGATTCTCTTATTGGAGCGTGAAGCAGCCTCGCAATTTCCATCGAGGCTCGCGGGATAACCCCTACGGCAGGCAGGCCATTTCGAGGACTTGGGAACGGAAGGGGGTGGCGGAAGTCCTCGAAGGCGACCGCCCAAGAAGCGGCGGGAAAAGACGCAAAGCCCGGATTAACTTTGTTTTCCTTTGGTTACAAAGGAAACGCTTTTGGTTCTTTTGGCGACAAAAGAACAATTAAGCCTTTAGCCAGCAAAATGGATAGAATCCAAGACGGCCTTCCAATTGGCATTTTATCCAAACAGTTCTGCGCTTTAATGCAAACAATCATATACCCTGAGTTGTAGGTTTGTTGAATCCAATTCGCGGAGCGAACGATATGATAAACCGGAGGAGATTCATCGCCGCCAATGCGGCGGCCCTGGCGGGTCTGGCCGCTGGAATCGGTATCGGTAAACCGTTGGCTGGGGCCGAACCGAAGCACACGTTCAAGCTCAAGTACGCACCAAATCTGGGTCTGCTGAGAAACATCTCGGATGAAATCGACCGGCTGGACGCCTATGCCGATTACGGCTTCAGGGCTTTCGAATTCAACGGGCTGCTGAGCTGGGACACGGCGCGGGCCGAAAAGCTGAGAGCCCGCATGGACAAGCTGGGCCTGACTATGGGCGTCTTCGTCGGCAACCCCTCGGGATGGGACAAGGCCGGCATGGTCAATCCCGAACAGCGGCCGGCTTTCCTGGAGGAAGTGAAAAAGTCGGTGACCTACCATAAGATCGTCGGCAACGTGTGCTCCACAGTGATCACCGGGCCGGGCATGGAAAAGCCGCCGCGGGGCCTGCAACGCGCCTGGGTAATCGAAAGCCTCAAGCGCGCCGCCGACCTGGTGGCCGGCACCAAGCTGGTGCTGGTGGTGGAGCCGCTGAACAACCTGACCGACCACCCCGGCTACTTCCTCTCCCGTTCGGACGAGGCCTATGAAGTCATGAAAGCGGTCAATAGCCCGCAGATCAAGATCCTGTTCGACATCTACCATCAGCAGATCACCGAGGGCAACCTGACAGTCAACATCCGGCAGTTCTACGAAGAGATCGGCTACTTCCAGCTCGCCGATGTCCCCGGCCGGCACGAGCCCGGCACCGGCGAGATCAACTACCGCAACGTTTTCAAGGCGATTTACGACCTGGGGTACAAGGGAGTGCTGGGGCTGGAGCTGTCCGGGTCGGTCAGGCAGGACCCGGAGGGCAGCCTGAAGGTGTTCGAATCGATCGTGGAGTGCGATAAGTTTGCGGTGTGAATCACGTTGGGGCGCGGCATGCCGTGCCCGCTCCTTCAGTGGCGATGCATTACACACCCCGGCCCGATGATATCGGGCCACCCCTCTTTTCAGAGGGGACTGTCAACGCCTAACCGTGAGGGCAGAGCTTGGCTTGAGAAATTTATATCATATTAATAATTAAGAAGTTATACCTTACAAGTCCCCTCTATCAAGTAGGGGAAACAGGGGTGTGTAAGTTTTATCGGTTGAAAAAGAAACATTTTTCATCATTTACATTCCATGCAAATCGGGGGTTGGCCTTTGAGGCCAGCCCCTTTTTTCATTCGAGCAGCCTGAATTTTCCATCGTGGTCGGTGAAGTCCTTTAGTGTCCGCCTGTGCAGCTCCACCAGGTTTTCCGGCAGGCTGTCCGGCGGGAAAAACTTCAATTCGCTGCCCTCCACCCCATCCACCTTGGGCGTCCCCTTCCACTTACGCACGATAAAGCACACTGAAAAGCACTGGATCCGGTCGCCGTTGGGGTATTGGACGCTCTGTCCCGGCCCGGAATAAAGCGCCATCGGTTCGGCCTCCAGCACCTCCAGCGCGGTTTCTTCGGCCACTTCCCGCTGCAGGGTTTCGAGCGCGGTCTCACCAAGCTCGCACGACCCGGAGGGCAGGCCCCAGAGGCCCACGTCCGTGCGCATTTGCAGCAGGACTTCACCTCCGCCATTGATGATTATCGCCCTCACTCCCGGCAGGTACAGCATTTGCGTGCCGATCAGCTCTCTGAGCGATTCCACGTAATTTTTCATTTCCGCCTCCCCTTCTCCTCTCAGTTCAGCGCCGCTTGCCGGGTTTCCTTCACGGATCGATCTTGTTAGATTAGCCGTAACCTAAGACTGCTATTGACCGAATATCCTTTTCTTCTGCCCCCGGAGGCCAGACTTGTTTCTCCCCCGCCTCAATATAACGCACCACACAAGAAAGAGTCCGGCCTTAGTGCTGACACTTTGGCTGGCGGCCGGCGCACCTGCCCTTTCCGCCGCCAACGCCACGGTCCCCGGCGCGCTCGCCACGCCCTACCCCACCCTGGTCAACCTGGCTGTCGAATGGGAAATCAGCGGGGACGACAACCTGGACTGCCGGGTGATAGTCAGCTACCGCAAAACCGGGAGCAGCCGCTGGCTGGATGGGATGCCCCTGCGGCGGATAAAAGCCGGCAGCAGCACCGGCACCGATCCTATCTTCTCCTGGAAAAACAAGCTTTCGGGATCGATTTTCGACCTCGATCCTGATACCGGCTACGAAATCCGGCTGCTGCTCGACGACCCGGACGGCGGCCACGCCGAACAGACAGTCACGGCCCGCACCCGGCCGGTCCCGGCCGCCCCGGCCGATTCCGTGGTCAAGAGGGCCGACTCCACCACCTACGCCTCGGTTTTTGCCGCCGCCAGCCCCGGCGATGTAATCCTCCTCGGCCGCGGCCATTACGGCAACGGCATCGTCTACAAAACCGGCGAACCCGGCCGGCCGATCGTGGTCCGCGCCGACCCCTCCCTGCCCGACAGTTCGGTGACTTTCGACGGCTTCAACCTGCGCAGCGCCAGGTACGTGATCCTGGACGGGGTCACGGTGAACGGCAAGGTGGACCTGGTGGGGGCCGACAACGTGGCGGTCGTGCGCTGTTCGGTGTACGCCGGTTACGGGATAGTGGCCGACCGCGCCCCGGGCTGTTCCAACTGCTACATCGCGGACAACGTCGTGACCTGGACCAACACCTGGGCCGGAGCCAACATGGGCGCTGACGGGACTAACGAAGGCGAGGGGATCCAGCTCACCGGCCCGGGCAACGTGATCTGCTACAACCGGGTCACCGGCTACCGCGACTGTATCTCCACCATGGAAGACACCGATGCCTCCAACCAGGTCTGTATCGACATCTACAACAACGACATCCGCCTGGGCCTGGACGATGGTATCGAATCCGATTTCTGCATGGGCAACTGCCGGATCATGCGTAACCGGCTGACCAACTGTTTCATGGGGCTTTCCAGCCAGCCGAGCCTGGGCGGGCCCACCTACTTTATC
>JAZDIG010000400.1:0-5773 GCA_043805105.1 Candidatus Glassiibacteriota bacterium
CGGCGGCGGCCGGCTCGTATTTCAGGGCGGATGACAGCGGATTCCATTTCGGCAACGATTACCTGGAGCGGGTGTTCAGCCGCGAGGGTGATACTTTCCGTTCGACCTGGCTGGTCAACCAGGTCACCGGCCACACCTGGCGGGTCGGCGGCGGCGAGTTCGAAATCCGGCTGACCTTCGAGCGGCTGGGCTACTGGCCCGGCCTGGAAAATCCCCTGGTTATCGGCGCGGACGAATGCGTATTCCGCAGCTACCGGGTGGAGGCGCCGGTCGAGGGACGCCGCCGGCTGGTGCTGCAGTACCACTGGGAACAAGGCTTGTCCGGCGAAGAGGAATCCGCCGACCGGGACTCGCCGGGGCTGGAAATCGAGGTGGCTTACACGGTGAGTGACAGCCTGAGCTGGATGCACAAGGAGATCAGGCTGAGCTGCGAGGGAGGCGAGTATTACTTCCTGGAGAAGCTGTCGGTCGAGGACCTGGAGATCGCCGGGGCCGAATGCCTGAACCAGGGTTTCGGGCAGCCGGTCTATACCGGGGAAATGTTTTTCGGGCTGGAATACCCGGCCGGCAACAACCAGTTCGACGGCACCCGCCTGAGGCTGTTCTACTACCCCGGCGAAAAGATCGGCCCCCGGGGCTTCGCCAGCTACCGGTCGGTGTGGGGTGTGGCCCGGGAAGGCCGGACGCGCGCCTCGTTCCTGGCTTACCTGGACCGTATCCGCTACGCTCCGGCCCGGCCGTTCCTGCTTTACAACACCTGGTATGACCTGCGCACGCCGGAGCGAGCCGAGGGCGGCCGGGGCGGTATCCTCGACCTCCAAAGCTGCCTGGACCGGGTGGCCTCGTTCAAGCGCAACCTCACCGACCAGGGGATCCCCCTGCACAGCTTCGTCCTGGACGAGGGCTGGGACACCTACACCCCGTTCTGGGAGATCGACCGCAAGAACTTCCCGGGCGGGTTCGACCGCTTGAACCGGGCGCTGAAAGAGATCGGCTCCGGTCTGGGCCTCTGGCTGGGCCCGATCGGCGGCTACGGCGAGGGGCTGCAACTGCGGGGCGAAAAAGGACGGCAGGCGGGACTGGAGGTGAGCAAGAAAGGCTATCTCGACCTGGCCGGACCGCGCTACGGCAAGCTCCTGACCGGCCGCCTGCTCGATTTTGTCGAAAAATACGACGTCAACTATTACAAGTTCGACGGCGTGGTCTACGGCTACGCGGACACCGACCACGGCCTGCTGCCGGGGATTTACAGCCGGGAGCGCCAGACCGCGGCCCTCGCCGCCCTCTGCGACAGCCTGCACGCGGCCCGGCCCGGACTCTTCATCAACCTCACCACCAGCCAGTGGCTTTCGCCCTGGTGGCTCTTGCACGCCGACTGCGTGTTCATGGGCGGCGGCGACTTCGGCTGGCTGAACCAACTGCCGTCCCCCACCAAAAGGGACCTGTCCACCAGCTACCGCGACAAAATCTGCTATGACCAGTTCGTCCGCTACAACCAGCAGTTCCCGCTCAACTCGATCATGACCGTGGGCGTGATCAAGGGCGAATACGAGCTGTTGGGCGAGCTGGATGAAACCCTCGACAAGTGGACCAACGACCTGGTGATACATTTCAGCCGGGGCGTTGGCATGTGGGAGCTGTACCTCAGCCCGCAGATCCTGAAGGAAAACGAGTGGGAGGCCCTGCGTTCGGTGCTGCGCTGGTCCCAGGCCGAACAGGGGACGCTCCTGGCCAACACCACGGTCCTGGGCGGCGACCCGGCCGAGCGCCGGCCTTACGGCTATTTCCACCAGGGAGCAGGCAAGCTGATCCTCACCGTGCGCAACCCTTACGTCGATCCGGCCGTCTTCACCATGAAGCTCGACTATCCCCACGGCCTGCTCGAGAAATCCGCAGGCCGGGCCTGGCTGCCGGTCACGGTCTATCCCTATCGGGCCTTCGAGGCCGACTGGGTGAGCGAAGGGGAAGAATATGCGGTCAGTCTGGACGGCTACGAAACCCGGGTGGTCGAATTCTGGCCCGCCGATTCAGTGGATTTCCCGCTGCCTTTCGGCGTCCGCTTCGCTACCGGCGACAAGGGAACCGTCGTGTTCCCGGCAGACAATTCCGGCAAAATCCTGGTCGAAAACTGCTCCTCGCAGGCAGTGAGTGTCAGCGGAGTCACGCTCCCGCCGGGCATCCGGGGGGAAGTCCCGTTCGCCGGACCCTCGACCGCGGAAACGATCGAGGTGCTGGACCGGCGGACCGAGGAGATCCAGGGCCGGAGGTCAACCCTGTCCGGCGAGCTGGAAATCAGGCTCCCGGCTAATACAGTCGATGCTGAAATCGCCTTCCTGGTCGAATCCGCTGGGCCGCTGCCCGGACTGGCCGCCCAAATCCTGGACTGCGGCCGGAAGACAGCCCAGCGTACCACGGCCGGGTCGGGCGACCGCTGGTACTGGTTCACTTCCAGGCTGGCGGCGGATTCGCTCCATCGGCTGAGCTACTCTTTCACCGCCGATTCGGCCGCAGCCGGGCCGGCCGTCTTTAGCGCCTGGATCGTCCTGCACCGGGAACTCGATGGCCGGCCGCTCGACCTGCCAGGGTTCAGCCGGGCGGTAGCGGGCCGCTTCCGGCTGCCCGCCGAATCCTCCCTGAAGCGAGAGGCCACCTGCCTGTTCAAGCGGCCTGTCGAATTCTGAAAAGCCGTTCAGTGGAAAGGTAACGGCCATGAAAAATGCCGATTTCGCCGGAACCTGCCGCCTGTTTCTTCTGACCATTTTCGCGGCTGGAAGTTTCTCTCCGGCCCGGCCAGCCGAAACGGTGGTGGAAAAGCCCGGCGTACGTTACAGCGAACAGGATAAGGAAAAGAGTCTTCTCGATCTTTATCTCCCGCAGGATGGCCGCAGAGACCGGCCGGGGGTGCTGCTGATCCACGGCGGCGGCTGGCGCGGCGGCGACCGGGGGCAGTGGCGCGAGCTGGCTCTTCTGTTGGCCGGCCGGGGCTTTGTCTGCGCCTCCGCCGGCTACCGGCTGGCCCCGGGCGCGAGTATCTTCGAAATAATCGGGGACGTGCGCCGGGCCATGGACTTCTTGAAAGGCCAGGCCGACCAGTTCGGCCTCGACCCCGGGCGAGTGGGCGCAGTGGGTTCCTCGGCCGGGGGCCATCTGGTTGCCCTCCTGGGGACTATCCCCCCCGGCGACACGCTCGGCGACCCCGCTCACGCTATCACCCGCGACACCCGGCCCCAGGCGGTGGCCTGTTACAACCCGGTGCTGGACTTTGCTGCCGAAGGCCGGATCTGGCCCTACCCATTATTGATTTTCGGCCGGACCAGGGCTGCCGCCGCCGGAGGCTACGAAACGGCCAGCCCGGCCCGCCGGGTCGGCCCGGAATCGCCGCCCTTTCTATTCCTCTACGGCGACCGGGACGACCTCACCCCTGAAGAAACCTCGAGGGCCATGGCCACCGCCCTCGCCGGGTACGGCATCCCGGTGGAAGTGGCCCTGTTCCACGAAATGGCCCACGGTTTCGGCTACCGGCTCCAGGCGGCCGAACAGAGGCGGGCGGCCGGGGTGGTGGCGGAGTTCTTCGAGCGTTATCTGAAGTAAATCATCCTCCGGCCTGTCCCGCCGCCGGAGTTCGCAGGATGGGCAGCGGTCGCAGACCGCCTGAATCGAAGCGAGGGGGTAAATATGACAGTGCGGATTATCGTCACGCTGGTCCTGCTATGTGTTTCAAGTCTGGCCGCGCAGGATAAAAAAGCGGCGGAGAACCTGGAGAAGCGAAAGGCTTATCTGCGCCAGCTCCTGGAATTGATCCCGCCCGAACACCCGGACCGGGGCTGGGTCACCCGCCTCGACCACACTTGGCGCGACTGGCTGGAGCGCACGGGCGAACTGCCGCCGGATTTCGACCAGCTGCCCTCGCTGCCATTCCTGCCCGACCCATTGGTTCTGGACAAGGGCGGGCGGAATGAGCCGGTCACCGCGGTCGAACAGTGGCGGCGCAAGCGGGAATGGATCGCGGAGCAGGTCAAGCACTGGATCACCGGCACCTTTCCCCCACCGCCGGGAAACGTCACCGCCCAGGTAATCAGCCAGGAGAAATACGATGGCGCGGTTTCACGCACGGTCAGGCTCAGTTTCGGGCCGGAGGGCAAGGCCGGCCTGACCCTGGAGCTGTTGATACCGCCGGGAGAGGGGCCGTTTCCGGTCTTCCTGACCCAGTGGAACCACCGCGGCTGGGCCCTGGTAGCCCTGCGCCGCGGCTATCTCGGCTGCGTCTACGCCGGCGCAGACTCGAAGGACGACACCGAAAGCTACGCGGATATCTGGTATCCCCAGTATGACTTCACCCGGCTCATGCGCCGCGCCTGGGCCGCTCATCGCGCCGTTGACTACCTTTACACCCTGCCCGAGGTAGACCGGCAGCGGATCGGGCTGACCGGCCATTCGCGCAACGGCAAGCAATCGCTGATGGCGGCGGCGTTCGACGAACGGATCACGGCGGTCATCTCCAGCAGCGGAGGCACCGGCGCAGAAGACCCCTACCGCTACACGAGCGAAAAATTCGACAACGAATCCATTTCCCAGATCACCACCGGGTTCCCCTACTGGCTGCATCCGCGCCTGCGCTTCTTTATCGGCCGGGAGCACAAGCTGCCGGTGGACGAAAACCTGCTGATGGCGCTGGTGGCCCCGCGCGGCCTGATGCTCAGCTCCGCGATCACCGAGGACCAGGGCAACCCGTGGGGGATCGAGCAGAATTACCGTTCACTCGAGCGGGTCTACCGTTTCCTCGAAGCTGACGACAAGCTCGCCATCCGACTGCGCCACGGCCTCCACGGCACATCCGCGCGCGACATCGAGGCCTACTGCGACTTTTTCGACTACGTTTTCGGCCGCAATACCATCCGGCCTCCGTGCGACCTCTACTACAACTACACTTTCGAGCGCTGGCTATCGCTGAGCCAGGAGCGGGTGAATCTCGACCGATTCCCGGTCAGGAGCCTGGACGACCTGCTGGCCGACAGCGCAGGCCGCGGGATTAAAACGAAAGCCGGCTGGCAGGGAAAGAAAGACGACATCCGGCGGCGGCTGGCCGGGGTGCTGGGAGAGGAGCCGGCCGGGGCGAAAGATCCGGGACCGGGCAGCCTGCCGGAAACGTTCAGCGAAGATTACCTGGGAGGGGTGATCGGACGGCCGGCTGCGGACAGCCGCATGGGCCGCACGGTGATCGGGCCTTACAGCTCGTTCGGAGACTATCTCTACGGCAACCTCTACTACCCGCTCGACGAACAGGGCAACCGTCCGGCCCGGGCCCTGCCGGCTGTCGTGTTCCTGCACGAGTACGCCTATCCCACCGGTTTCGCCCGGGGTATCGGACCCCTTCTGCACAGGCTCACCGCCGACGGGTTCGCGGTTTTCGCCTTCGACATGGTGGGTTTCGGCACCCGGATCGAGGAAGGCACCCTGTTCTACGAACGCTACCCCCACTGGTCGAAAATGGACCGGATGGCCGCCGATGTCAGCGCGGCCGTGGATGCCCTGCAGGGGCTGGATTTAATCGACCCGCAAAAAATCTATGCGGCCGGCTATTCATTGGGCGGTACGGTGGGCCTGGCGGCGGCGGCGCTCGATGAGCGGATCACGGGGGTGGTTTCGGTCTGCGGGTTCACTCCGCTGCGCGGCGCCGGCCCGGAATCCGGCACCGAGGGGCTGGCGGCCTACTCCCACCTGCACGGCCTGCTGCCCAGGCTGGGCTTTTTTATCGGCCACGAAACGAAAGTAC
>JAZDIG010000401.1:0-4926 GCA_043805105.1 Candidatus Glassiibacteriota bacterium
GCGGAATAACGGTTCACCGGCCGGCGGTAAGTCTGTTCGTAGAGCGATTTGAATTCGTGCCAGCGTAAGCTTTCACCCTGTTCGAAGAACGGGGAGGCGAACACCCCGCCGTTCACGTAATTCCCGCCCAGCCGGATCACCCTTTCGCTGTCCCAGTGCTCGCCGCCCAGCAGTTGAACTTCCTGCAGGCCGTAGTAATAAACTTGGGAAGCGATCTGGGTTATTACGGCGGACTTGGCCGTCAGGTAGAGAGCATCCGGCAGGTAGCGCTGGATCAGGTTCATCTGGTTTTCGAAGTTACTGGTCTGGGCCGGATAATTCTGGCGGACAATCACCACCGCGCCGCTATCGCGAACCCGTTCGGTGAAACTGTCGGCCAGCAGCCTGCCCCGCTCGTCGTCTTCGGCCAGCACGGCAAAGGTATGCAGTCCCATTCTGTCGACGGCGAATTCCGCCAGGCTTCCGGCCGCGGCTGGATCGGTGCGGTTGAGCACGTGCACCAGGGGTCCCAGTCCATCCAGGCCCGGCGCATCCGCAGTGGGGCAGATCAGCGGGATACCGCTGGCTGCGGCCACCAGCGCAATCGAAAGCGAAGTTTCTTCTCCGTAGCTGCCGATAACGGCCGCCACCGTGCTGTCTGAGGCCAGCTCGCGGCCCAGGGCCGCCGCCCTGATCGGGTCCGACATGTCGTCGAGCGGAACGATTTCGGCCGCCTGCTCCCCGACTCGGCCACGGTTGAACTCTCCGAGCGCCAGCTTGATTCCCTCGAGAATCGCCTGGCCGAATTCGAAGAACTGGCCGCTGAGCGGGAGGATGACACCGATACGGCGGGCGACCGCCGGCACGGCTTCCAGTTCGGCGGCACCGGCCGGACGGACGGCCAGCCTGCCGATTACCAGCTCGAGTTCCGGCCGCTGGGCCGCCGGCACTGCGGCCGCTTTCAGTTCGTAAAGGGAATCAGCGGCCTCGGTGGCCCCGGAATTGATCCGGCTGCGAATTCCGTAATACAGAGCGATGAAGACGAGCTGGCTGTCGTTGGGAGACGCCTGGGCCAGCAGATTGTCGAAACTGGCGGCGGCAGCCTGAAAACTGCCCGCCGAAAAAGCTTCGAGACCCTGCCTGAGAACCAGATAGGGACCCGGGCTTGGGCTATTGGAGCGAATATCGGCTCGTTTCGCCGCCCAGCCGCAGGCCGCGATGGTAAAAGTGAGCAGCAGAATCAGTAATGCAGTTGTCGAGTAGCGTTTCATGAACCGAGGGGTTCCAGGCATGAAGTCGAAAAAGTCAAGCAAAGATAGCCAATCGAACTTTCAAGAGCAACAGTATCCTGACCACCTCGGTTTCCACGGCCTTCCCGGTCAACCGGGAGAGGTATAACCCGGCGCTGTCAAACAAAGAGGCGCAAAGCCCGGGGGCCTTGCGCCTCATCACGAAGCTCCCTCTATATCCCCACTGAATTACTTCTCTTCCTTTTCCTCTGTCTCTGTCTCTGCCTCTGCCTCTGCCTTAACTTCCTCTTCCGCTTCATCCCCGGCCGGAGCTTCATTTTCTTCTTCCGCCTTCTGTTCGGCTTCCACAGCCGACTCCTGGTCAGCGGGCTTTTCCTCCCGGGCCTGCGCCTCTGCTACTTCCTCTTCGGATTTTTCCTCCCCGGTCGGAGCCTCTGTCTCTTCCTCTCCGGCTTTTTCCTCCCCGGCCGAAGCCTCTGCTTCAGCCTTCACCTCAGTTTCTTCAGCTTCACCGGCCCCTACCGCAGCCCCGGCTTCACCTACCGGTTCTTCCTGCCCTTCCTCGGCCTCCCCGGTAGCGCCCTGCTGCTCCTTGAGCTCCTGCAGCCGCTCCTTGACGAACTTTTTGGCTTCGGCGAGGTCCCTGACCGCCAGGACGATGCGGTGATTCTCCGGGTCCACCTCGATCACTTTCAGCTCGATCTGGTCCCCGTTGCGGAAGATATCCGCGGGATTGTTGACCGTGCCGCGGATACCGAGCTGGCTGACCGGAACGAAGCCTTCCACATCGTCACCCAGATCGACCACCACGCCCTTTTCCAGCAGCCGCACGATCGGCGCCTGGACCTCGGTGCCGACCGGGAATTTTTCAGTGAGCGTATCCCAGGGATTTTCGGTGAGCTGTTTCATGCCCAGGCTGATACGCTTGTTGTCGGTGTCCATGTTGAGAACCACGACCTGGATCTTGTCGTTTTTCTTGACCATTTCGCTGGGATGATGCACCCGCTTGGTCCAGGACATATCCGAAATGTGCACCAGGCCGTCGATACCCTCCTCGATCTCGACGAACGCGCCGTAACTGGTGAGGTTGCGTACGCGGCCCTCGATGACCGTGCCCACCGGGTACTTGTGGCTGATCGAATCCCAGGGGTCGGCTTCCATCTGCTTGATCCCGAGCGAAACTTTTTCTTCCTCGGGATTGATCGAAAGCACCATCGCTTCCACGGTGTCGCCGATCGCCACCAATTTCGAGGGATGGCGGATGTGCCGCGTCCAGCTCATTTCGGAAATGTGCACCAGGCCTTCGATGCCCTTCTCCAGCTCGACGAACGCGCCGTAATTGGTGATCGAAACCACTTTGCCGCGCACTTTGGAGCCGATCGGGTATTTATCGGCGGCGTTCTCCCACGGATAGGGAGTGAGCTGCTTGTGGCCGAGAGAGATACGGCCGTTTTCGAAGTCGAGATCGAGAATCTTGACCTGGATCTTGCCGCCCAGGGCCACCATCTCGCTGGGATGCGAGACCCGGCCCCACGACATATCGGTGATATGCAGCAGGCCGTCCACGCCGCCCAGGTCGATGAAGGCGCCGAAATCGGTGATGTTTTTCACCACGCCTTCGCGCACCTGGCCGACCTCCAGCTCCTGCAGCAGCTTTTCCTTCTTCTTCTCGCGCTCGCCTTCCAGAATCACCCGGCGGCTGATCACGATATTGCGGCGGCGCTTGTTTATTTTGATGATCTTGAACTTGAAACTCTGGCCGATCAGTTCGTCCATGTTCGGGATTCTGCGCAGGGCGATCTGGCTGCCCGGCAGGAAGGCGTCCACGCCCAGCAGGTCGACGACCACGCCGCCCTTGATCCGGCGGACTACCATGCCCTCGATCAGCTCGTCGCTCTCGTGCGCCTTGCGGATAAGGTCCCAGACCCTGAGGAAATCCGCCTTTTTCTTGGAAAGGACCACCACCCCGTCTTCGTCTTCCAGGCTTTCGAGGTAGACTTCCACCTCATCGCCTTCCTTCACCTCGTCGCGGCTCTTGAACTCATCGATGGACACCGAGCCTTCGCTCTTGAAGCCGATGTCCAGGACGACGGTGGAGCCGGCGATACGGATCACCCGGCCCTTGATCACCTGCCCCTCTTCGATACTGGTCATGGTCGATTCGTACATCTGCATCATCTGGTCGTATTCTTCGCGGCTGTACTCGACGCCTTCGTCCTGCAGCGCCCAGTAGTCATCGTCAGCCTCGGGAGCCGTGGCTTTGGCTTTTTCGGGCTTCTCGCGCTTGGCGGCCGGCGCTTTCTGTTTCTCCTGCGGCTTTTCTTCCGGCTCGGCCGGAGCCTCGGAATGCGTTTCCTCTTTTACAGCGGTCGTGACGGTTTCCACCGCCTCTTCCTTCCGGCCGGAACCGGCGGCTTCCGCCGCGGTTTCAGGCTTTTCGGACTGATCCATAATCCGGGGATCGTCCGGTTGAGGGTTAGTGGTTTTGCTTTCCAGTTCGCTCATTGAAGAAAACAGACCTTGTTAAAGTGAAAGAGTGATCCCTTCCGGGATGAAAGTGAAAGAATTTCAAGCTAATCTTAAGATTTAATATTGTCAATAGTTACATACATTTTGCAGCGTTTTAACTTTGCCGGCAAATTGCTCATCCCCGCTCTTCCGACCGCTCGAGCTCTTCTTTCAGCCGTGCGATACGTTCCATGACCAGGGCGCTGATCCCGAGCTGTCCGCGGGGCGTGGCTTCGAAGCCGGCGTACTCCCCCGGCAGGATCGGCCTGCCGAAACAGACTCTCAGCGGCCGCCGGCGCAGGAAAGCCTCCCGAAGGCTGGCGGTGCCCCTGGCGTAGGCCGGCACTATGACCGCTCCTGTTTCCTGGGCCAGCCTGCCGACCCCGAATTTCGGCTCTCCCAGCCGGCCCTCCCGCTGACGGGTTCCCTCGGGAAAAAGAATCAGCGCCTTACCTTCGGACAGGAGACGCTTGAGCTGGGCGACTCCCTTCCAGTCCATGCCGCTGCGCCGCACCGGCACGGCGTTGTAAAAGCGGATCAGCGTTCCGAACAGGCGCTGGGCGAACAGCTCCCGTTTGGCCATGAAATAGATTTCCCTGGGCACTCCCGCCCCCACGCTCGGCGGATCGAACAGACTGCAGTGGTTGGAGGCCACGATCAGCGGCCCTCCCCGCGGTATATCCGCCTCGTAGCTGTAACGGCAGCCGAAAGCCAGCCGCAGGAACACGCGCACCAGAAACTGTGAGAAACGGTAGACCAGGCTCTTCATTTTTTCGCTGGCATTTTCAGGCGTTACCGGATAGATTCGGCCCCAGATAGATTCGGCCATCGTCCGGCGGCCGGCATCGCCGGCCAGGCATAAAATACCGAACGAACGCTCTTTTATCAACTGACATACCTGGCTGCCGGGAATGGAAAAACGCCGTCTGAGGATACTGCACCCGTTGGCCAGCGCCGTGTTGCTGGCGCTCTGCTTCCCCCCTTTCGATTTCTTTTTTCCGCCCTTCGTGGCCCTGATCCCACTCATCCAGTTTATCGACGATGAACCATCCGGCCGGCGCGCCGTGGCCGGCACCGCGCTGATGGGAATCTTCTTCTGGTGCTGCCTGCTTTACTGGATCACCATTTTCACCAGGGTGGGCTACCTGGTAGTGGCGCTGGTGATGAGCTTAAGCCTGGTGGCCTTTAC
>JAZDIG010000402.1:0-2181 GCA_043805105.1 Candidatus Glassiibacteriota bacterium
CGGCACGTTCATTGCCAGAACCACCCAGGAGGAGTTACCTCGACGGCGGAGATTCGCAATGAACGTGCCGGCCCGCCCCACCGACACGGTCATTCCAGTACCTCCGCCCGCTTCTTATCCCGGCGGCCGATCCTCAGCCCGGGCTTGCCTGCATTGCGCCACTCGAACGGCAAACGCCGAGTGCCGCTGCCATCGGTGGAAAACCGGTGATCCTGCAGGTCCCTCAGCAGCAGCTCCACACCCCGCCTGGCCGTCTCCATTCCCGGATAACGCACTTCGCGGTAGCCCTTCGCCAGCTCGGGAGCGTTGAGCGCTTCCACCCAGGCGCGGTAAGACGGTTTCTCCCCGCTGCGGTTAATGAATGGTTCAACCACACGGCCGATGTACCAGCCGGCAAACTCCCGCTCCTGGCCGTGCCAGTCGGATAACACCCGTCGCAGGAATTTCAGGCGTCGGACAATCTTAAGCATCCACTGCCGGGTGGCGATCTTGACCCTGAAATCGCGGCCGAAAAGGGTGAACTGCGGCGTGGTGAAATGCCGGTAGCGGATCGAGTCGCCGCGCGCCGGGTCGATGTCGTAGTGGCGGCGGTCGCGTTCGAGCTTGCGGATCGAGGTCAACAGGTGCGAAACGTGCACTTCGTCCTTGATAACCATCGCCCGGTGCAGGTTGTGAACCAGGGCCAGGGTCGCCCGGTGGCTTTCCCCGGCGGGGTCGGTGCGGAAGGCCCGCAGGATCAGCTCCAGGTAGCGTTCGCCGTAATCGGGGCCGCCGTACTGCAGGACATCCTCCAGCCGGTAGGCCAGTCCGATCAGATCGTCCTCAGACATTTTCAGGGTGGTGCGCGCCGAGGCGAACAGCCGGGTGAATGAGGCCGCGAGCTTTTTGCCGCCGGGGTCGGCTTCGATCCAGCGCAGGATATCCGCCAGCTCCTGGTCGAGCGAAGGCGCCGCCTCCGGCCGGATCAGCCGGCTGCGGTCGGCGGCGAGCTGACGGCCCAGCTCGAAGGCGTGCAGGTTGGTCTCCAGCTCCTCCGCCGGCACGGTGACCTCCACCGCCCGCACCAGGTTGTCCCGGGACAGGGGCACCAGTCCTTTCTGCCAGGCCAGGCCGATCAACATTACGTTGATGTAACGGTGGTGGCCGCAGTACCTCTCCGCTACCGAACGCACATCCTCGCAGATTAAACCATCCGGGCGCAGGTAAGGGGCGATTGCCGAGGCCAGGGCTTCCGGCTCGAAATCGCTCGCGCCCTGGATTGACTCCAGGGTCTGGTTCTTGGCGTTACTCACCACGGCGGCGGTGATCCCCGGCGAGGCGATACAGACGTGGTGGCTGGCATCGATCGAGCGGGCCACCTCCAGGATGTCGAGGCCCACGATCAGGTGGGTCTTGCCTTCGGGGATCAGGGGGCCAGCGGTCTGATCCGGCGCGCTGAAAACCACCACGCTCTTGACCGAACCGTTGCGGATCGCCATCCCCTTGCGGTTGTGCAATGTCACTTCGTAGCCCTCGAACATCCCGGCCCGCGCCAGCACGGCGGTCACCGTGTTAGTGCCCTGTCCGCCGAAGCCGCAGATGTAGCTGCGCCAGCGGCCGTCGAGCTCCGGCACAGCCGGCTCCGGCAGATTCATCATCTCGACCGGCTCGACCCGCGGCTGGGGTGCCCGCCTCCGGCTGATAACCACTTCCTCGAACGATGGGCAGGCTTCCACCCGGTAACAGGCGCCATCCTCGAAGCACATGTTGGGGTCGATCTGCACCTTGCGGCCCAGGCGGGTGGGTACGCGCTCCAGGCCCAGGCAGCCGGTCTTGCGCGTGCACTCCAGGCAATCCTCGCAGACTTCCCGGGTGATGTTGATTTTCCTTTCGGTCGGCAGAAAGCCCCGGCGCCGGATCACCTCCCTCAGCCGCCTCTTGATGATCCGGCCTTCCTTGATCGCGCAGGGTTTTTTGGCGATGATCACCTTGAGGCCGTCTCGCATGAGCAGGTCCTCGGCGGTCTTGCGATAAGCGTATTCGTCGCCCGGGTCCACCGTCACCACCGGGACCCTCGGGCCGACTATGCCGCGCACCACCTTCCCGATGTCCTGCGCCTCGGCCGGCCGGCCCAGCAGGTCGGTATCGTTGCCGGGGGTGGGGTGCTGGCCGGTCATGGCCGTGGTGTCGTTGTCGAGGATG
>JAZDIG010000403.1:0-8756 GCA_043805105.1 Candidatus Glassiibacteriota bacterium
CCTCTGCGACTGGGTGCTGCCCTCCCTGCACGGCGGCGAAAGCTGGAACGATGCCGAACCGCTGCGGGGAGTCTACTCTCTCCAGCAGCCCACCATCTCGCCGATCTGGAACAACCGTCAGGCCGAGGACAGCCTGTTGCAGATCGGCCACCGGCTGGGCATTCAAGCTTTCAGCGCCGGGGAAAATCCGGTCCGCTGGCGGGATTACCTGAAAAATTACTGGAAAGAAAAAATTTATCCGGCCGCTGATTCCGCCGGCAGTTTCGACAGTTTCTGGGTCGGCTGCCTGCGCGAGGGGGTCTGCCGGATGGAGACCGATTCGGCGGCGAAAGCTCAGCCCTCGTTCAATCCGGAGTCTTTGGCTGAACTGATGGCATCCGGTAATGTGGAGAATTCGCTGGAGCTGAGGCTGACCGCCAGCTCGGTGCACCTGGACGGCCGGTCCGCCAACAATCCCTGGCTCCTCGAATTGCCCGACCCGGTCTCGCGGATCACCTGGGAGAATTACCTTTCCCTGGCTCCGGCCACCGCCGAAAAGCTGGGACTGGCCCGGGGCGACCTGGTAAAAGTCGCTGCCGAAGGCCGGGAAGTCACGGTGCCGGTAAACGTGCAGCCGGGAGTGGCCGAGGGTGTGGCGGCACTGGCTGTCGGCTGGGGCCGCAGCTCGGTGGGTGAAGTGGGGAACGGCCGGGGGGTAAACGCTTTCAAGCTGGCATCTCCTGGACGGGTGGGCCTGCGCTTCACCCTCGACAAAGTCGACATTACAGCCACAGGTGAAAAGGTGCGTCTGGCTGGGGTCCAGGGCCACGACGATACCGCCGGCCGGCCGATAGTCTTCCTGACCACTCTTGCCGAATACCGCCAAAACCCTTCGGCAGGACAGTTCGGCCACGGCGGCCACGAACAGATCGATGTGACCATGCCAGAATACACCCGACGTTCGATCTGGGGCCCCGACCACGCCTATCCCGGGCACCGCTGGGGTATGGTCGTGGACCTCAACCGCTGTAACGGCTGCGGCGCCTGCATGGTTGCCTGCCAGGCCGAAAACAACATCCCGGTGGTGGGCAAGGAGCAAGTGCTTAGAGGCCGCGAGATGCACTGGATCAGGATCGACCGCTACTACCACGGCGACCCGGCGAACCCGCAGGTCATCTTCCAGCCGATGCTCTGCCAGCATTGCCTCAATGCGCCCTGCGAAACGGTCTGCCCGGTGGTGGCTACCGTGCACAACGATGAGGGGCTGAACGTGCAGGTTTACAACCGCTGCGTGGGCACCCGCTACTGTTCCAATAACTGCCCTTACAAGGTGCGCCGGTTCAACTGGTTCGAATTCGCCCTCAAGGCTTACGGCCGGAAGCCGCTGGAAATGCAGCTCAACCCGGACGTCACCGTGCGCGAGAAAGGCGTCATGGAAAAGTGCACCTTCTGCCTGCAGCGGATCAGGGAAGCCCGCTACCGGGCCAAGGAGCGGGGCGCGCCGGTGCGGGACGGCGAGGTGGTGCCGGCCTGCGTGCAGACTTGTCCAACCGGGGCGCTGGTTTTCGGCGACCTGAACGACCCGGAAAGCCGGATGAGCAAGCTGTTCCACAACGAGCGCGCTTTCCGCTCCCTCGAGGAGCTTAACGTAGTGCCGTCGATCGGCTATCTGACATTGGTGAAAAACCGCGAAAAGAACGAAACCGGCCAGAGCGAACATCATGGATAAAGACCACGCCATAGTCCAGGACGGCCAGATACAGTCTCCCGGCTGGGTGAAGGATGAGATTGACTGCCGCCGGGTGACCGACGACGTGTTGCGGCCACTGGAGACGATGCCGGGCAAGCTCTGGAGCCTGGGTATCCTGCTCGCCCTGGCCTCGATCGGAATGATGCTGGCCACCCTGGTTTACCAATTCCGGGTGGGTATCGGCATCCTCGGGATCAACCATCCGGTCGGCTGGGGTGTGTACATCACCAATTTCGTCTTCTGGGTCGGTATCGGCCACGCCGGGACGCTGATTTCGGCGATCCTACTGCTGTTCCGCCAGCGTTGGCGGAACCAGATCAACCGTACCGCCGAGGCGATGACGGTGTTCGCGGTGATCTGCGCCGGCCTCTTTCCCCTGATTCACACCGGCCGGCCCTGGCTCAGTTTCTGGTTAATCCCGTACCCGAACGCGCGTGAACTCTGGGTCAACTTCCGTTCGCCCCTCGTCTGGGACGTCTTCGCCGTCTCGACCTACCTGACCGTTTCGGCCATCTTCTGGTATCAGGGCTTGATTCCGGACCTGGCCACCGTGCGCGACCGGGCGAAAAACCGGGTGAGGAAATTCATCTACGGAATCCTGGCGGTGGGCTGGCGCGGCAGCGCGCGCGACTGGAACAACTACGAGCGGGCTTACTGGCAGTTCGCCTGGCTGGCCGCCCCCCTGGTGCTTTCGGTGCACAGCATAGTCAGTTTCGATTTCGCGGTGAGCCTGATCCCAGGCTGGCACGCGACGATTTTCCCGCCGTACTTCGTGGCCGGGGCGATCTTTTCCGGCATGGGAATGGTGGTCACCCTGATCGTGATCATGCGCAAGTCGTTCGGGATGGAAGACTACATCACCCTGCGCCACCTCGAAATGATGAACAAGGTGATCCTGCTCACCTCGCTGATGGTGGGCTATTCCTACGCCATGGAGTTTTTCGTCGCCTGGTACAGCGAAGAGTCCTACGAACGCTTCGTGTTCATGAACCGCCTGGTGGGGCCCTACAAGTGGACCATCCTGACCATGCTGTTCTGCAATGTGGTTGTGCCGCAGATTTTCTGGTCCAAGCGGGCCCGCAACAGCATCCCCGTGATGTTCGCGGTCTCGATCTGCGTAAATGTCGGCATGTGGTTCGAGCGGTTCAACATAATCGTCACCTCGCTGCACCGCGACTTTCTGCCGGCGAATTGGGACAATTACGTGCCCACCCGGTTCGACTGGGCGGTGACACTGGGCTCGTTCGGCCTGTTCTTCACTCTGTTCCTCTTGTTTATCAAGCTGTTCCCGATCATTTCGATCGCCGAAACCAAGAGTATCCTGCTGAAGCCTTTTCGCCGCAAGGCGGAAGGAACCTGAACTTGGCGGAAGAGAAAAAAATAGTGGTCGGGCTGGTGGGCACCCCGGAGAAGCTCCTCGAAGTGGGAGCCAGGTGCCGGGAGCGCGGCTGGCAAAACCTGGATGCCTTCATGCCGTATCCGGTGCACGGCTTCGAGGAAGCGCTGGGCTTGAAAAAATCGCTGATCCCGGCCGCGGCTAAAACCATGCTGGTTATCGGCGCCGCGCTCGGCTTCATTTTCCAGGCCTGGACTTCCTCAGTGGACTGGCCGATCAACGTGGGGGGCAAACCCCTGGTGAGCTGGCCGGCTTTCATCCCGGTGGTTTTCGAATGCGGAGTGCTGCTGGCCGGCCTGACCACGATCGCCGCCCTGTTCCATTTCGGCCGGTTCTTCCCCGGTAAGACGGTTTTCGACCACACGAAGATTCTGGACGAGCGCCTCACCGATGACCGTTTCGCCGTGATCGTGCCGCTGGAAGGCAACGGGCCCTCGGCTGAAATCGCCTCATTTTTAAGAGAATGCGGAGCGGATGAGATTATCGAAGAATAACTTATGGGTGGTCGGCCTGCTGGCCGCGGCAGTCACTTCAGGCTGTTTCCGTTCGCGGCAGCAGCGCGAGTGGCAGTACATGCCCGACATGTACGTCTCGCCCGCAGTCAAGGCCCAGGAAGCCGATCCCGACTCCGCGGGGACAAGCTTGATGCGCGTGCCGCCCGAGGGCACGGTGCCGGCCGAGGGTACGATACCCTACCAGCTGCCGGCGGCCGACACCCTGGCGGCCATGGCGCTGGTCAACCCGCTGCCGGTGACCGCAGAAGTACTGGCGGTGGGGAAGAAGTATTTCAACATCTACTGTATCGTCTGCCATGGGCCGCTGGGCGCGGGCGACGGCTATATCGTGCCCAAGCTGCCGAAGCCGCCCGAGCTGTACAGCCCAAAGGTGCGCCTCTGGACCGACGGCCGGATCTATCACGTGATCACCCACGGCCAGGGCAACATGCCCAGCTATAAAACCAGTATCGATCCAAATACGCGCTGGGCGATAATCCGATACCTGCGGGCCGTCCAGCGGGCCAAGAATCCGACCGCCGAGGACCTGGCCGAGTTCGGCAAACTGCAGGAAACAGAACGCTGAGTGCGCTAAGGATTTACCGGTGTACTGAATTGTTCGGGGAAAAAACGATGAAAGTTCGGCGGTCTGTTAATTGCCGGCCGGTTGGGCGGTCGGGCTGGCGAACGGATTCGAAAGCGTGTTGGTGTTTCTTGGAATGAAGTATCGATACATTTCCGGAGTAGTATGAAGCCAGGGGAGTTTTCATCCTGTGCGCAGCCGGAGACTGCCTGTCCGAGCTAATCCAGGAGAAGCGTGCAGCAGCCTCGTAATTTCCATCGCGGCCCGCGGAATGATTCCGCTGGCAGGCAGGCCATTTCGAGGACGGGTGCGGGGAGACGGGCTTAGGAGTCCTCGAAGGCGACCGCCGTGGGAGCGGAGCAGAAGACTTAAATGCAGGGAATAACCTTTGTTTCTTTCAGTTATGAAAGAAACGCTTTTGATTCTTTTGGCGACAAAAGAACAATTAAGTCTTTGCCGGAGAAACAGTTAGACTCCAGAGCGGAAAGCCAATTGACAAATTCCAGACAGTTCTGACAAATGCACGAAGATAAAACCATAAAAGTGAGCAACCCCGGGCCGCTCAAAGAAAACCGGCGGCTCGTCACGGTCCTAACAGTCATGGCCGCGGCCGGGTTGGTCTGTTTCCTGGCCGGGCTGAAAGTGGATTCCACGCGGGCCTGGTACAATTTCCTGATCGAATATTTCTTTTTCATGGCCCTGGGCGTGGCCGGCCTGGTGCTCGCCGCGGTGCACTACGCGGCCGGGTCCACCTGGAGCGTCACGGTAAGACGGGTGGCCGAGGGCCTGTCGGCCTGGCTGCCGGTTTCGCTGGTGCTGTCGCTGGCCTTCATTCTGGCCATTCCAGCCCTCTATGCCTGGGACCTGCCGGAACACATCCACCTCTGGCACGAAAAGCACCTCTACCTCTGCAAGACCTGCTTCATGCTCAGGCAGTTCCTCTCCTATGCGATCTGGATCGGTCTCGGCATGGCGATCGTGCGCAACTCGCTCCGTCAGGACGCCTCCGGCGACGTGGGCCTTTACTGGCGCAACAAAAAGCTCAGCATCATCTTCCTCCTGCTTTTCGCCCTCACTATCACATTCATGAGCGTGGACATGCTGATGAGCCTGGAGGAATCGTGGTATTCGACTATCTTCCCGGTTTACATCTTCGCCGGCCTGTTTCTGAGCGGGTACGCGGCCAGTACGATCCTGGTGATAGTTTTCCGCCGGGCCGGCTACCTGGCGGAAGCGGTGCAGGACCATCACCTGCGGGACCTGGGCACCTGGCTGATGGCGTTCAGCGTGTTCATGGTCTACATCGGCTTTTCACAGTACATGCTGATCTGGTACGCCAACCTGCCACACGAGATCGGCTACATGATCGAGCGCAGCCAGGGCGGCTGGGGCTATCTTTTCGCCCTCCTGCCGGTGCTCAAGTGGGTGGTGCCGTTCGTGGTGCTGATGCCCGAGCGCTGGCGGAAAAACGAAACCGTGCTGCTCGTGGTCTGCGCCATCGTGCTGGTGGGCCAGTGGCTCGACCTCTACTGGCTGGTGGTGCCGGCCTTCCAGACGAATTTCGTCTGGTTCGGCTGGCTGGAAGCGGGCGTGTTCGTGGGCTTCGCCGGGCTATTCGGGCTGAGCCTGCTGCGGTTCTACCGGAAAAATTCGCTGGTGGCCCATCGCGATCCGCGCCTGGAGGAATGCATGAAGGGCAGGTATCTGCATGTCTGAGCTGAAAGATAAAATATATCCGTTGGTTTATCTGGTATTCCTGCTGATTGCAATATACGTTGTCTATCGCGCGTTCACTCTGGGATTCGAGAAAGGCCGGTATACCGGCCGCTACGAGCCGCTGGCCGAAGAAACGGCTGCCCAGGCCGCCAAGAAGCCGCCGGCCGACCTGCGCAAGCTCCGTCTGGTCACTCCGGAACAGGTGGACCAGGGCCGGGAGCTGTTCCAGATCAACTGCGCCACCTGTCATGGGCCCACCGGCACCGGCGACGGCCCCAAGGCGGTGGGACTCAATCCGCCGCCGCGCAACTACCACACGGAGAAATTCAAGTTCGGCGCCTCGCCGCTGCAGATTTTCAACACCCTCACCAAGGGCAGCCCCGGCACCTCGATGGCCTCTTTCGACTTCCTGCCGGCGGAAGAGCGTATGGCCCTGGCCCATTACGTCCGGACTTTCGTGTCGGATCCGCCTGATGACCCACAGGAGCTGGTGGATGCGCTGCCGGCGTCCGAAGGCGGCGCTCCGGCAGGCCAGGCTGCGGCCGCCGACACTGCGGCCGGGGCGGCTGCAAAACCGGCTCCGACTGCCGAAATCCCGGTGGACTTCGCCGTCCGGCGCCTGATACAGGAACATGCTCTTTCACCTGTTCCGGCTGCCGGAACAGCGATCGAGGGTCCGTACGCGGTTTACTGCGCCGGCTGTCACGGCAGTCGCGGCGAGGGCTCCGTGGTGGCGCGGAATTTCCCGACGGTGGGTATGGTCTACCTCCAGGCCGTTCCCCTGGCGCGGGCCGATAAACGGATAACCGAAAGCCTGGCAAGCTTTACCGCCTTTACAGCCGCGGGCATGCCGGGGCTGGACCGGCACGCGTTCGCCAGGTTGAGCCCCGCTGAAGTCGAACAGCTTTACCGGGCGGTCAAGGCAATCCAGAGTGGTGGGGAATAACCGAAAGTGTCTGCCATGAAGTTCAGAGCCTCCTTTGCCCTGTTGGTGACAGGGGTACTGATTTCAGCCGCCTGCGCGGGCCGTCACCCGGGCGACATCACCAACTGGCTGACAGCTCCGGCCACCGGGCTGGCCGAGGAGGTGCGGAAGAACTTCTGGTTCACCATGATGCTGATCATGCCGTTTCTGTTTGTGGCCGAGGGCCTGCTGATCTTTATCATACTCAGGTTCCGCAAGAAGCCCGGGAGAGAGCCGGCGAAGTTTCACGACAATCCCAGGCTGGAGATCGCCTGGACTATCGCCCCCGCGATCATCCTGGTATTCGTGGCCGCCTCCACTTACGGCCTGGTCCGGAAGATCAACTATTCGCCGGAGAGCGACCTGCAGATTGAGCTGACCGCCCAGCGTTTTTTCTGGAAGTACCACTATCCGGACTACGGTATCACCATCGCGGAGGAGCCGCTGGTGGTGCCGGAAGACAAGGTGGTGACGCTCCTGGGTACCAGCGTGGACGTGATTCATTCCTGGTGGGTGCCGGCTTTCGGTGTCAAGCGGGACCTGATCCCGGGAAGGATCGCCGAGGCGTGGTTCAAGGCCCGCCGGGGCACCTACAAGGGGCAGTGCGCGGAGCTGTGCGGGCCGCTGCACGCGGAAATGCTGATCGACGTGAAGGTGGTGAGCGAGCCGGAGTTCCAGGAGTGGGTCAGGCAGAAGAAGGCTGAAAGCTCGGCGCCCGCGGCTCCTGCCGATTCGACTAAAAAATACTAATTCCGGGATCTGAAATGTACGGGGCAATAACGCCAAGATAGTGAACTTTCAATATCGGGCGCGTCCGGAGACAGCCTGTCCGAGCCGATGCAAGAGGAGCGTGTAGCAGCCCTGTAATTTCCATCGCAGCCAGCAGGATGATTCCGGCAGCAGGCAGGCCATTTCGAGGACGGTGGAGGGGAAATGGGAGGAGCAGTCCTCGAAGGCGACCGCCGATGGAGCGGCGGGAAAGACTCGAGGCCCGGTTTAACTTTGTTTTCCTTTGGTTCCAAAGGAAACGCTTTTGGTTCTTTTGGCGACAAAAGAACAAGTAAGCCTTTTGCCGGAGAAATGAATAGACTCCCAGACGGAATTCCAGTTGACATTTTTTCCGGACTATTCTCATCCATTATGTAACAGACCAAGATGAGCCAGGAACGCTCAGCAGTTGACCTAAATGTACCAGCCCTTTACGGCCTGGCCGACTGGTTCGTGACCGGCGACCACAAGAAGATCGGGATCATGTATCTCTGGTTCGCCCTCTTCATAATTTGGCAAGCCCGAATTTACGAACTATGAAGCCAACCGAAACGCCATAGTGCAAGAGATAAACACCGCTCTTTCCGGTACTTCACAGGCTTCAGATTTGCGAATCAAGATTGAATTGGAAAATCTAAAATCGTCTCGAAGTCCCGCACAGATCAAGGGCGCAATCGAAAATTTAAGAATGGCATTAGAGGCTCGTCTGGACGTTGACCTTTCGCCTCTCTACCCTATTGAGGTTGTGCGTGGGGAAAAGAGCATCGAACAATATAAACAAGAACTTTATAAAAAGTATCGGAGCGACTATGAGCCACATTATGGACAGGTAGGTAGGGGAACATCCGACCTGGCGGTTGGCTCAGTGTCAAAAGGTTATCGTTTTAAGGGTGGCAATCCCGCAGACAAGAACAATTGGGAGAAAATATAATGGGCCAAGGACCTTGGGAAGACTATCAGACTCAGGCCGTCGAATCCGGCCCGTGGGATGACTATTCCGAAAAAGAACCTTCTGGTGCAACCCGGTCCTGGGAAGATGAAAATCCACTGTCTGTCAGTCGGCTGAATGAAGACCTGATTAAGAGAGGAATTGGCATTGAGAAGAC
>JAZDIG010000404.1:0-2475 GCA_043805105.1 Candidatus Glassiibacteriota bacterium
TTACGACTTCGACCGCTATGTCAAGGATTGCGTGGCAGTTCTCGGCATGGGAGTCAAGGAAGCCATCCTCAGCCTGCAAAACCTCTCCGCCGGCGGCCACGTCAAGCTGAAAAAGTTCAGCGAGGTGGTGCAGAACAAGGCCGTGGTCTATCGCCAGGACGATATCTCGCAGGCTCAGCTTATCCTGCTCCAGTCCGAGGAGTACGACAAGATCTACCGGCAGATATCCCCGCGCTGAATCGATTATTCCAATCCCTGCTTAACGCACATAGGGCACGCCGTTTCTTTACTCCGGATTATAAATTGTCATAAATCCACGTAGGGGCGGACCCATGTGTCCGCCCGTTGTCAGGGAAATTCTCGATGGTAATCGGGCGCACACGCGGGTGCGCCCCTACAAAAACTCAAACAGAAAAATATTTATGAATACTCTCAATTTCTTGCCGTTTATTGAATCACTTGCTATTGAGAATGATGGTTATTATCATTGTAGATGATTTGAAGATTCATCACTGCCGGCGAGACAGTATCACGGTTTAACACGGTCACCGGGGAGCGTTAAATGCGAAATCTTACCTCGAATAAGAAACCCATCGACTCCGGCTCGGAGAAATTCGGTCTGCTGCGGGAATCCAACGACATCCTCGACGACTGCCTGGCGCTCCGGCAGCGGATTGAAGAGGACGGCTATCTCCTGATCCGCGGCGGAATCGACCGCGACGTGGTCCTGGCTGCACGGCTGGAAATTTTGGAGAAGCTCGATTCGGTGGGCGAAATCGACAGGACTAAGCCATTGATCGAAGCCGTGGGGTCTGGCGCTTCCAGACGGGCGGAGACCGACCAGGACAGCTTTCTGGCCGGCTTGCGCAGCGGAGAGGCGGTCAGGCGTCTGGCTCACGGAGACGACCTGCGCCGCTTTTTCACCCGCTTTCTGGACCGTGAAGTGAGACCGCTGGATTATATCTGGGTCAGGACGGTTCCCCTGGGCGGCTTCACCGGCGCCCACTACGACTGGGTCTACATGGGACGCGGCACGAAAAACCTGTATACCACCTGGATCCCGGTGGGTGATGTGCCGATGGAAGGCGGAGCCCTGCTCATCCTGGAAAACAGCCACCATCAGGAAAAGCTGATCGATTCCTACGGCCGTCTCGATGTTGACCGGGACCGGGAGAAAAACCCGTACGGGGGGGCCGAGGGCGGCTGGTACAGCGAGGACCCGGTTCAGGTGCAAAAGGACCTGGGCGGCAGATGGCTGACCGCCGATTTCAGGGCAGGCGACATGCTGGTTTTCGGTATGTGGACCCTGCACTGTTCGCTGGATAACTGCTCGCCCCAGGGCCGGATCAGGATCACTATCGACACCCGTTGGCAACCGGCTGACGAACCGGTCGATGAGCGCTGGGTGGGCAACCGGCCCGCCGCTCATTCACCCCGGTAGCCGGACAAGAGAAGATTCGATCTTTCGGAAGCCTCATTCTTCGAAACGCAGGAGTGAGGCTTCTTTGTCATGGCGCCAGCCCCGGCCGAATTCGCGGCCGGGAATGGCCGCCGGCGGGCAGTCTTCGTCCAGTATCCGCTGGCATTCGGCGAGGTGTGGGATGGCGCTGGTGGAGTCGAGCGAATGCAGGTTGAGCCAGCCGGCCAGGGCGGCCAGACGCAGCGAGCGTTCGAGGGGGAGGCCGCCGAGCATACCGGCCAGGAAGGCGCTGATACTGACATCCCCGGCGCCGGTGGCGCTGGCGATTGCCTCGATCTCGAAGGCCGGGCACCACAGCTCGCGGCCCGCCCAATCGCCCACTTCGCCCCTGAATCCCCGGCCGAAGAGCGCCACCCGCTCCCGGCCGGAGGACTTGAGGTAAATCCCTTGGGCCCCGGCCTTGATCAGGCAGAGGCCGCAGCCGCTGCCGATGAACTGCTCTGCGAGCTCGCGCACCTCTTCCGTCCCGATCCGCCCGATCAGATTTCCGCCCTGCCGGGTCAGTTTCCGGTAGCGGGCCGGATCCAGGCACTGCAGGCTTTCCTCCAGGCTCGGCAGCAGCAGGTCGACATGGGGCAGGAGACGCTGGAAGATGCCGGGCCAATCGTAAGCCTGGCCGGCGGCGCTGTCCTGGAGGGAGAGGTCGAGGCTGGTGGAGAGGCCCAGCTGTTTCACCCGGGAGAAAATCTCCACCAGCTCGGCACCCGCTCTTTCAGCCAGCGAGCGCATGACCGTGGGATAACCCAGGTGGAAATGGCGGGCCCGCCGGATTATGTCGAAGTCGAGGTGGGAGGAATCGAACAGGTCATTGGCGCCGGGAGAGTGGAGAAACATCCGGTCGGCCCCCGGCGGGGAGATGACCACCGAATAGCTGGTACTGGCTTCGGCCGTTTTCCGGATCCCGGCGGTGGAGCCGTGCCGGCCCAGCAGCTCGACCGCGATCCCGCCGAACTGGTCCCGGCCGACCAGCGCCATGAACGCCACTTCCAGGCCCA
>JAZDIG010000405.1:0-5387 GCA_043805105.1 Candidatus Glassiibacteriota bacterium
TTTCCGGCATCAGCCTCGCCTGGGAGGCCAGCCCCGCCAGGGCCAGCAGGCAGATCACCGCGGCCGCGGCCTTTTCGCGACCCGGGTCGGCGGCCCCGGCCCGGCCGGCGCACCAGGCCGCTCCAACGCCGGCGTACAGCAGGAATAGAGGAACCAGCGCCATGATAAACCGCACGTCGCTCCAGATTTCGGGCCAGATGAGCACCACTCCCAGGTAAACCAGAACGTAATAATCGATGAACCGCACGCCGGCCAGCAGCCGCACAGTCAGGCCGATAAGCACCAGCAGGCTCACCAGGCCGGCAGTCAGGCGCGTCGCGCCGCCCATTGCCGCCAGGGTCCGCTCATGGATCACGGTCCGCGCCATTTCAGCGAATGAGTAGAAACGGAAATTGCGAATTATCCGCCCGGCGATCCCGCCCGCGCCGATCGTACCCTTTTCGGGTTCGTAGGGGTTTCGCAGCAGGAGCCACTGGCCGTAGCTTTTCTGCCCGGGATTGACCTGCAGGTTGCGCAGCTTCCAGGGGGCCAGCAGAACGCCCACCGCCAGAGCGAAAACAGCCAGCCGTTTCCAGTTGCGCTTCAGGCCGTAGTAAGCCAGGCCGGCGATCACGAAACTGTACCCCACCGAACGGATGTGGATCGTGAAGGCCAGGCAGACTATCCCGGCCCAGAACCAGATACCGTAACGCTCTCCCTGGCCTTTCTCTTCGGCGCGGACCAGGAGATAAAGCGCCAGCAGGCTGAAAAAAACGAATGGGATTTCAGACAGCACCCAGTGTGAATACTCGACCAGAACCGGGTTGAGCGCCACGGCAAAGGTCAGCGCGACCCAGATCAGGGGGCGGGCCAAGCGGACAGCGAGCAGGGAGGAGATGAGCACGGTACCCAGGGAAAAGAGAACCGATTCCAGCTTGAGCAGGGTGAAATTCGCACCGAAAAAGGCCACAGTCGGAGCCAGCAGCAGCGGATAGCCGAACGGATAAAGGGTTTCGGGGACCGGCGCCCCGGGGGCGAAATCCTGCGCGTAACCGTCTCCAAGCCGCAGCAGGGAGCGGGCCAGGATAACGTAGCTGGCGTTGTCGCCGCCGGTGTGCGGCTTAGGGTCGAACAACAGCAGGCAAACCAGCAGATGAAGGCCCAGAGCCAGCAGGACGATCGGCGTCTTTTTCTCGATCAGCCGGCTGAGGAGCCCGGCAGGCCTTTCTTTAACGTCGTCCCGCCGCCTGGTTGATTTTTTTTCTGTCCGGGAAGGCAATGGCGCTTCCTGCGCGGGCAAGTGTCAGGGGGTATCAGCCAAAACTTAAGAAGTTAATACTGATGATTTATAAACTATCCTGCCTGTGGATATACACACCCCGCCCCGGCAAGCCGGGGCACCCCGAGAGAGGGGACTGGTCACACCCAGCCACTCTAACGGCACTTCCCTTGATATGTCTCTATCATTTTAATAAATAAGAAGTTATGCCTAATAAGTCCCCTCTGCTTGATAGCAGGGGAAACAGGGGTGTGTAGCTTTATTATTCAAGCTATTTCAAGTTCTACGCAGGTGTTAAAAGCCTTTATAGTTATTATGGTTTTCATGCACCAGTCTACCGTACAATATCAACTATCATCGCGCATGGAGTTTCACTCAATCTACTATTGGGGCAACTGACTTGCGTGGGACGATTTCTCGGTGAAGGACTTCTTCATCCGTTCCGCCTCCTTCCTAGTCACACGCGAAGCTACAAACACCGCAATGAGGACTGGAAGAGAAATAAACTCCAAAATCAGTAGGGATTCGTTACGTGTAATAACAAACAGCGGTGTAATAACGACGATCACAAAGCCAATCCAAATCCATACGATCCCCAAGAGAACATTAAATCGATGCAGTTCAAGTTGCTTCCATCTTGCAAACTCATCATCTTGAATGCCGGGAAATGCGTTTGGGAGCATCGCCCTTACTTTGGATTTTTGGACCAATAACACGATGCCGATTATGATTATGATGATATCCATACGTTTTCTCCTTTTTCCCTTAGTACTGATGTGCGTGCATGGACCTCATTACGGTTGTTGTTTCGTCTGAGTCTGTCGACTCTTGCGTTGTGTTCTCCAATCTAGCGCGAGAACGGTAGCCTTCTCAATTTGTTCCGCATTCATCTTCTGTGCGATTCTCCCCAAGTTCTGCCTTGCGAAGTTATCGTCACCGTCGGCGGCGATTTTCATCCACATGTAGGCTTGTATATAGTCAGTCGCGACGCCTTGACCCTGATAATACATAATCCCCAAGTTCACTTGGGCTTGCGGATAGTCTTGTTCTGCTGCAAGACGATACCATTTGACCGCTTCACTTTTGACCTGAGGAACTTCATACCCCTCGTCATACATAACACCGATGTTGTACTGTGCGACTGCATGCCCGTTTTTTGCTGCCAAGCGAAACCATTTCAATGCTACTCTGTAATTTTGTTGGACTCCTTGGCCCTTGTTGTACATGATTGCAAGGTTGATTTGAGCTTCCGCTATTCCTTGCTCGGCGGCCTTTAAATACCATTTTCTGGCTTCGGCATAGTCTTGTGGCACACCTTGGCCGTTGGCATACTTTACTCCCAGGTTCACTTGGGCCATCCCATGCCCTTGTTCTGCGGACTTTCGATACCAGTTGATGGCTTCACTGACGTCCTGGGTTACCCCCTGACCGTTGATGTACATGAGACCTAGATAGAACTGTGCATCTCGATTTGCTCGGTTGGCGAGCGGGCGTAACAACTCAAGAGCTTTGGCGTACTCACCGCGCTCATAAGCGACCTTGCCGATTTCAAAGTCGTCTGCAAGAGCGAATGTGCCACTCAGTAATACCGCCAGAACTAATTGTGCTGTACGTGTCGTGGTTCTCATTGTTTCCTCTCTTTTTGTGCCAATTCCCAGATATTATGTTTTGACTGGAAAGTTTTGAACCAGGCCGAAGGCATTCAGGACAAGCCGGCTCCCTGGGGAGAAGGTTCGCTCCCTTATTTTCTGCCGGTGGCCCAGATGTTCATCCCCAGCTCGAAATAGCCGCAGCCGATATCGGCCCTGGCGAAACCGGCCTGCTCGAGGATTGCGGTAATGCCTGGGATATTGTACTGGTCCTTGTGCTCGTTGATTTCGTCCGGGCTTACCAGGTGCAGCAGGGCGAACAGCTTCAGCAGCCAGTTGGTCCACCGGGCGGGGGTCGTCATGACGAACATGCCGCCGGGTTTGAGAATCCGGTGGACTTCGCCCAGGAGCCCCACCAGCTTCTCCGGCTCGATATGCTCGAAGACCGCCAGCATGATCACCGCCTCGAAGAAAGCCTCCTCGAATGGAATCCTGCCCTCCGCCTCGACATCCCGGTTGTTCAGAATTATGTTCTGCGCCTTGTAGCTGTCTATGTGCGATTGCTGGATCAGCTTGTCCAGGCCGTACCTTTCACTGAAATCAGTGTTCATTAAGTACAGCGGGTGAGCGCTGCAGCCGATATCGAGGATCCGGCCGCTTTTCAGTCCGGCGGGCAGCAGCTTGTCGGCCATCCGGCAGCGCTGGACTGCCAGAAAGCCCTCCAGCGCACCGTAGCCACGGGTGGGAGCAGACAATTCAGTCTCCGGAATTCATAATCCTGTCCGGTAAAACCGGCGGATTTGCCGTTCAATCGAAAAACCTGAAATATATAATCGCCAGAATCGCGATCACCGCATCTTTCCAGCCGATTTTCTTGCCCTCGCTGTAATCCCGGCCGGAATAGGAGATGGGAGTTTCGTAGATCCGGCAATGCAGCCGCGCCACCTTGGCCGTCACTTCCGGTTCGAAGCCGAACCGGTTCGACCGGATCCTGATCTTCTTGATCACCGGGGTCTTGAACACCTTGTAGCAGACTTCCATGTCGGTCAGGCTCAGGTTGGTGAACATGTTGGAGAGGGTGGTGAGAAGCTTGTTCCCCACGGAGTGCCAGAACAGGTGCACGCGGCAGGTGCCGCCGCGGAAACGGGAGCCGAAAACGACGTCGGCCCGGCCGTCCAGGATCGGCTCGATCAATTGATGGTATTCCTGGGGATCGTACTCCAGGTCGGCGTCCTGGATCAGAACCACGTCGCCGTTCACCTGGGCGATGCCGGTCCGGACCGCCGCCCCCTTGCCCATGTTCTTTTCGTGCAGGAAGACACGTATCACTGGATCGTTGATTTTCTGCAGGTACTGGCGCGTGCCGTCGGTGGAAAAGTCATCGACGATGACTATCTCCTTGTCGATGTCGACTTCCTTCACGCGGCGGATTATTTCCTCGATAGTCCTGCTTTCGTTGTAGACCGGCATTACGACGGACAGTTTCATCAAGCGGCTCCGGTGCGCGTTATTCTGCTGGAATGCTGAACTGCATTTTCTACGGCCCGCCAGGGGTCTGGGGAAAGATAAAACGGTTGCGGCGAATGGGCAATCAGCAAGTGAACTGGCCGCTTCCGGGCGGAGCTATTCGTCATCGCGTTCGATTTCCCGGAGGCGGTCTTCGATCCGCTCCAGCCGGTCGAAAAGCTGGCCCATCAGTTCGGTGAGGAAGCCGAGGGAGAACAGGAGCGCGCCGCCCAGCACGAACAGCAGCACCAGGTAGAGCAGCGGCCGGTAGCCCTGCAGAAGCACGAACCGCAGGTAGAGCGCCACGCAGCCGGTAACCAAGCCGAGCGCCAGCAGCAGCACGCCGCCCGTGCCGAATACGACCATCGGCTTGCGGCCCAGCGCAAGCAGGAACTTGACGCTCAGCAGGTCCAATAGCCCGATCACGGCCCGCCAGACACCGGTGTACTTGGATTGCCCAAAGCGCCGCGGCAGCAGCTCGATGTCGATCTGGGTCACCCGGTAGCCCCGGTTGTGGGCCAGCACCACGAAAAAACGGTGCCAGTCGTGACGTAGCGGAATTTCGTCCAGAATCCGGCGGCGGTAGGCTTTCATCGAGTTAAGGTCGCGCACCGGGACCCGGAAAAGCACGCGGGAAAGGAAGTTGTAGATGCCGGAGACGAATTTCTTGTCGTAGTCGCCGACCTTGCGGCCGCAGACTATGTCGTAGCCTTCCCGGACCTTGGCCAGGAACCGCGTTATCTCCTGGGGCGCGTGCTGCATGTCCGCATCGTAGAGCACGACTACTTCGGCGGAGGCGGCTCGGTTGCCGGTCACCATCGCCTCGGTTTTGCCGAAATTGGCCAGGTGGCGCAGCACTTTCAGCCGGGTCTCCCTGCCGGCGATTTCAGTCGCTTTCTCCCAGGTGCCGTCCGTGCTGCCGTCATCCACCAGCACGATTTCCCCGGCGATCCCGTGGCTGTCAAACATCGCGCACAGCGCCCCGACCAGCTCGGGGATGTTTTCCACCTCGTTGAAAGCCGGGACCAGAACGG